>JAKSBL010000431.1 GCA_022361115.1 Spirochaetota bacterium
CTTTTATCCAGAGGGTTTCCTAGAGAATCTGTTTTCCAGAAAAATCCGCCATACTCTTTATCATGGAAGTGGTTCACTAAATACTGATATGCATATTCAGCAACCTTTCGGTATTCCTCATTCTGATAAAATCGATAAGCACGGGAAAATGACCAGAGAATTCTTGTATTGAGTATTAATCCTCGTGAAGCTTCACTGTTGATGTGGTTATTATTCAGAGCTTCTCCATAAAATCCTCCATTTTTCCGATCCACCATTTTATTCTGCCAGAATAAAAGAATCTTCTCTTTAAAAATAGAATGAATGGAATTGGCTGTTGCCTGTATATCATTTAATTGACCATTTGATAGAGTATTGTGAGTGAACATTAAAACACCTCAAAATTTTTTTTTAAATAACCGATGATTTCATCAATTTTTCCAAACGCCAGGCCGGTATAAGTATCAGCTGCACCATAATAAATGGCAATCCGGCCGGTTTGATCATCAACCAGGGCAGCACAGGGAAAAATGACATTAGGGACAAAACCAGTGGTTTCATAATCTTTTTCCGGAGTTAACAGATAGTCTCGAGTTCGATAAAGAACTTTAGCAGGATTTTCCAAATCTAAAAGTGCTGCTCCCATGCTATAAACAAAGCCATTACAGGTATTTGAAACTCCATGATAAAAAAGCAACCACCCTTCCTCTGTTTCTATAGGAACAGGACCAGGGCCTATCTTGGTTCCCTGCCACCAGCCATCTCCCCCTTTACCCATGACAAAGGAGTGTTTTCCCCAGTGAACCAAGTCCGGACTTTCACTAATAAAAATATCTCCAAAAGGGGTATGTCCAGAATCACTCGGCCGGGAAAGGAGCAGATATTTATTATTGACTTTACGTGGAAAAAGAACACCATTGCGGTTAAAAGGGAGAAAAGGATTATCCAAAAGGATAAAAATTTTAAAATCTTCTGTTTCCCCCAGGCCAATGGTTGCACCATGGTTATCAGTACACCAGGTAATATAAAACTTCCCTTCGATTTGCACAACTCGCGGATCATAAGCATAATCGGGCTGCCAGGATTGGCCATTTTTATTTACCCACTGAATTGGGTCTGGATCAATGGTCCAATGCATACCATCTTCACTGGTACCTTTGTGGAGATGAGGGCGGCCATTTTTGTGATCTGCCCGGAAAACACCGGCAAATCCTCCCTGAAATGGCACCACAGCACTATTAAACAACCGGGCAGCACAGGGAATCGGATTCCAGTCTATAATTGGATTCTGATTAAATCTCCAGATAACATCACGATAGCCCTGAGGCTTATCCTGCCAGGGGATATTTGGAATAGATTGAGATATTATTTTAGGCATATTCACTCCTAGATTTATAGATAATGGATTATTTAATAATAGTTAAAGAGGATCACGAATACACAGAGAGCACATTTTTTTTGTGGTTCATAATCCTGTTTGTTTGTTTTTATTGCACAATGTAGAACATTAAGGAACCTTTGCAAATCCATCAATATCTGTTATCCATGCCTCTGGTGATCCTCTTTATCATTTTCTAAGCTTATCACACAACTTTGACTGTTGAGTCTCTAACTATTAACTCTGGATCAATCAGCACCTGTTTTCCCTGAATATTGTGCTGGATCATTTCAAACAGCAAATGAATAACAACTGTTGCCATCTGTTTAAAATTCTGGTCAATGGTTGTTAACCGAGGAGTAATATATTTTGAAATGTCAAAATTATCATAACCAATAACTGAAATGTCCTGGGGAACAGAAATATTCTGTTCGGTCAATGCTCCAATAGCACCAATTGCCATCAGATCATTGGCTGCTAAGATTGCTGTTGGTTTATCTGTTAATTTTGCAATTTGATTTCCCCCGTCATAACCACTTTTTAAGCTAAAATCCCCTTGAATCACCCAGGACTCATGATATTGAGATTTTTTTTTCATATACTCACAATAAGTCTCAAAACGTACCTGAGATAATTCCACATCGTTAAAACCTTTGATAAAAGCGATTTTAGTATGGTCTAATTCTTCTAAGTAATTCAGAGCCAAATCTATCCCCTTTTGATTGTCTATCCCCACACTACTAATATTCTTACCAGTTAAAGTATGCTCTAAAACAACTGTCGGAATATCCGTTTGCCTGATTTCCTCCAGGTGAGGGTCATTGCTACCCAAGCCAATATAAATTACCCCTTCAACCTGCCTTTCCAGGCACATATCAATATAAGATTGCCTATTGGCCAGATCACTATCAACAGAAAAAAGTAAAATATCATACTGGCGTTTTTTTACTTCATCCATAATGGTAGAAAGATACTTAAAAGCACTGTTTTCTGAGCTCCACATTAAATTTCTGGAAAAAATAAACAATCCCAGGGTGTTGCTTTTCTGATTTACCAAACGGGATGCTAAAATATTTTTTTTATACCCCAGCCTTTCTGCTATCTGTCTTACCTTTGCTTTTTGTTCCTCACTAATATCACCTTTATCATTTAAAGCTTTGGAAACAGCAGACACAGATAGCCCGGTTTTTAAAGCAATATCTTTTATTGTTACAGGCATTTTTAAATCCAGCTTTGTTCTTTCTTGTATTGTTTAACTTAAACGTTTTAGTTTATTATAATA
>JAKSBL010000075.1 GCA_022361115.1 Spirochaetota bacterium
GATAGCGACTGATAACAAGGGGATATCTCTATTGGATTTTTCAATATCTTCCTGAGGATCATAACAATTATAAGTATGAATCCTAATCTTTCCCCGTTCTTGAATAGCTTCTTTTGCGTTTTTTACAATATTCAGGAGACAATTCATTAATACAGTTAAGTTTCCCTTAATATCTGTGTAGGTCGCTTCCAGAATGAGTTCAATTTCCACATGGTCGTGTAAATCAAGGTGATAGAGATTGATAAATTCTTCAATTAATTGGTGAAAATTGAGTTTTTCCCGTATAAAATGACGCTTTTTGGCAAACTGCATGAGACTAGTCGTAAAATCTGCAGCCAGGTTGCTGTGCTTGATAATATTGGTAATATTCTCAATATAAGGAGATTGAGGATCAATACTATTTGCTAATAATTCAGAATTTAACAGAATATGAGAGAGCATATTATTAAAATCATGAGCAATAGTACTGGCAAACTGGCCAATTGTCTGGATTCTTTCTGACTGGTCCAACTGTTCTTCCATTTTTCGTTTTGTTTTTTCCAGGTTTTTTCTAACTGAAATATTCCTGATTAAACCGATTGCCTGGAAAATCTTTCCATCATTATCTTTTATAAATTTAATATGATATTCTCCCCAAAAGGTCGATTGGTCTTTATGAATAAATTCATACTCCATCAGTGGGATGGATTCGTTATTTTCCTTAGCTTGATAATAATAGTACCGAAAAGCCTTTCTCAATTGATACAAAGAAGCCGATGTTAACAGATCAGTATCATCAGCTGCCAGGAATTCCTGCTGGTTAAAGCCAAACATTTTTTCAACCGAAGGGCTGACATAAATACATTTTTTTGTATGAATATCATGAATAACCACTACATCCATTATATGATCTGATATAAATCGGTATTTTTTTTCATTATTAATTAAATGAACAGTCATTTTTTTGCGTTTTTCAATTTCCAATGTTTTTTCTTCATTTAATATGCTCAGTTTTTGGGATTGGTTACTTAACTCCTGCAAAGATTGGAGCAGTTTTTTCTGGATAACATAAATGATCAGGATGGCTATGAACATAAAAAAAGTATAAGTTGTGACTTGAGAAATCAGTGTGATCGGATTTTCAAGAGACTGAACAGGGACATAAATGGAATCTAATAAATGGAAATAATGAACCAGCCCGACTGTTAAGATAGCAAGGATAGAAGACAATAAGGAAAAAACACCACCCCAGCTGCCGTAGAAAAGAGTGCAGTAAATACAAAAAAGGCTAAAGATAAAAAAACTGATACTAGCATAACCATTAAATAAAAGATTTCCCAGGCCAATAAAATAAATAATCATAGCAAAACATAAGAATAGCTGGAAAAAAGTTAGCTTATTTCTGGCAGAGAATAAACCGAACCCAGTACAAAAGAAAAAAGTATGGATAATGACCAAAGGGTAGTTTTTTATATCAAAAGAATGGAGAATGCTGGTTCCTACTGAAAAAGAACTTAAGATTACGATATAAAAAAAACTTTGGTCTAATACACGATAAAGATAATTCACCAAGTCAGGATTGCCTGCAAGCATATACTTTTTTGAGAAGAAATCTTTTTTTAAATTCATAATTGTTATAATAACTTAATTTTGCTGAAAATCAACAGATTTGTTCAATAATCATTAAATTAGATAAAAAACCTAAAAACTTCATTGGTTATAACTGAGCTTTATTAATGATAATAATCTATCAGGTGAGATATTTTTTAGATTCTTGATAAATACAGTATAAAAATGATACAATCATAGCTAAAATCATTGTTATTTGTAAAAGTTATTCTTGAAGTGAAAAACTTTTGACATTACCAAATTATGCTAAAGGAATCAGTATGAAAATTATTGCATTAAATTGTAGCCCAAGAAAAGAAAAATCTACCCATTTGACTTTACAAAAGATGAAAGAAAAAGTAGCAGAAGTTCATCCTGAAGTAGAGGTGGAGGTTCTGGATTTAGCTGGTAAGGAAATAAATGGTTGTCGTGATTGTGATTATTGTCGAACAAGATGTGATTGTGCTATTCGGGATGATTTTACTACCTGGATTCCTTTTTTAAAGGAAAAAGCAGTAGCCGGTTTAATTATTGCCACACCTGTTTATCTGGGAAGTATGACTTCTCAGGCAAAAGCTTTTTTAGATCGGTCCGTCCTTTTCAGAAGAAATGGTTTTCTCTGGAAAAATAAAATTGGCGGAGTTATTGCTATTGGTGGGAGTCGTAATGGAGGACAGGAGATAACCATACAAGCTGTCCAGGCTGCTTTTTTCATTCATGATATGATTGTAGTAAGTGATGGTACACATTATGGAGGAACTCTTTGGAGCCGTATTGATGGGGGTATTGAAAATGATCAAATTGGGTTAGAGACTGCTGCTGAACTTGGGTTAAGAGTCGTAGAAATAGCTAAAAAAATGACTGGCTAAAATGGCAAATTGGTAAAAATCCTTAAACATTTAGTAAAGAATTTTAAAAAAATCTTGACCAATTAAGAAATATTTGGCATATATAAATATGCCCGTTACCTTTGGGCTATTTTTTTTGTATTTCTTTGTTTCTTTAAAACAAATCAACATAGAACAATATAGAAGTTCTTGCAAAATTAATAATTACTCTTTGCCTGGTCATTCCGCTGTGTTTTATTGCTCGGCCATGCGATCTGGGTGGTTGTATCCATAAAGGCTGCTAAAAGCAATCTTTTCGCATGCAAACACCTCTATAAGTTTTAAATTATTCGAGGAGTTGAAATGGTATTTCTTTGTAAACATTGTAATAATGAATTTGAGGTTGATGATAAAGAGTGTGAAACCTATTATAACTGGAAATGCCCAGAATGCCAGCGTATTGCCGTGAAAAAAGATATGGCTTTAGGTGTGGGGATTATCTGGAAATGTGATACAGGAACGGTTGCCCGCAGCTGCTATAATGGGGATTCTAAACCGAGCAGTACTCCATCCTGTTCCAGTTGTTGCAGTAAGTAATTTTAAAAAAAATTAAAAGGCATTTTATGTTTAAAGTAATAGGTACTGGTAGCTATTTACCAGAAAAAATCATGACCAACCAGGAGCTGGAAAAAATTGTTGATACCAATGATAAATGGATCAGAGAGCGGACTGGAATTTCAGAGAGACGGGTTGCTTCTGAAGAACAATCAAATAGTGATTTAGCTGTTGTTGCTGGTCAAAGGGCAATTGAAAATGCTGGTTTAACACCGAAAGATATTGATATCATAATTATGGGAACTAGCACTCCTGATTATACATTACCTGCCTGTGCTCCTATTGTCCAGCATAAACTGGGTTGTGATCTGATACCTGCTTTTGATGTGAATTCTGTTTGTACCAGCTTTGCCTATGCTTTTTTTGTTGCAACTGGTTTTTTAACCAGTGATTATTACAGAAATTGCCTGGTTATTGGCAGTGATGTTTATTCCCGTATATTGAACTGGCAGGATAGAACTACCTGTTGTATTTTTGGCGATGGCGCCGGAGCTTTTGTGGTTCAAAGAAATAGTGACCGCAAAGGATTATTAGCTTATCAATTTGGTTCCATAGGTGAAGATGCTGATTTAATCCGTATACCTGTTGGAGGAAGTAAATATCCAACTCATGCTGAAATGCAGTATGAAAAAGAGGATTACTTCTTTCAGATGGCCGGCCTAGATGTTTACGAGTTTACTATTACCCGGATCCCCAAGGCTGTTGGAGAAATACTGGATGATGCGAAACTCACCAGAGACGATATAGACTGGATTGTACTGCATCAGGCTAATCGACGAATCATTGAATCAGTAGCAAAAAAGACCAAAATTCCTTTGGATAAATTTATTGTTAACATAGAAAAAGTGGGCAATATGTCTTCCGCCTCTATACCTGTAGCAGTGGACCATGCCCGTTCCGCCGGCAAAATCAAACCTGGTGATAAAATAATGATGGTCGGTTTTGGTGGAGGCTTGAGCTGGGGTGGTGTGCTTTTTGAATGGTAAAATAATTTTCTCCGGAAAAAAAATTCTTCAAAATAACTATTCTATCTGTCTTTATTTTTATATACTAGCTTACCGACTATTAAAATAGATAAGTAATTCTAAATTCTATAAATTTTTACCCATGATTCATTGAAAAATTAGAAAATTTTATTTTTTTTCACTATAATAAATTTAAGAGTGAAATAATGGTAAAATCAGATTAATTCTTTAGCAAAGTAATAAATAACCGGGAGGGGGTAAGTTGAGGAAAATTTAATTCATGAAAGAATTCATTGATACCAATATCAATGATTATTATATCTCCCGCACGTTGATTTCCACCGATCCCTTTAGTTCGCATTGGATGACCCGGGCTTTTTATTCTGCTGTAGATTTGGATTTACAGTTTCTCAATGTAGAAAAGGAAACCCTTTCTGAACGTGATTTTAATAAATTAAAGAAAACCATTAATAAAGCATTTCAGTTAAAGCATGAAAACATTCCTAATGTTTATGAGATAGGTGAGTTCAGGGGGCGGCTCTTTATCTCTACTGTTCAAATTACTGGGATTACTCTGGAAGAATACTTAAAACAAGACCAGGGTCTGGAATTTCAACAGGTAATGCATATTTATCTCTACCTGATTGATGCTCTTCGCTATGCTCATCTCAGTAAGACTTACCACAATCAAATTAATCTAAAAAACATTATGATCCATGATCAAAAAGGTTTTAAACCCTTACAGGTATATTTAAAAAACTTTGGATTTTATGTTTTAAAGAAATATGTACCGATTCCAAATCAAGAAGCATTGCAGCACTTTCAACTTTATTTAGCGCCGGAACGTTTTAAGAAAGGCTTAAATAATGAATCACCCTTAAATGATATCTATGCTATGGGAGTGGTTTTTTACCAGCTCCTCTACAGGCAAACCCCATTTCGGTTAACTTCA
This sequence comes from Spirochaetota bacterium, assembly GCA_022361115.1. Classification (GTDB taxonomy): domain Bacteria; phylum Spirochaetota; class GWE2-31-10; order GWE2-31-10; family GWE2-31-10; genus JAKSBL01. Next base: position 4,947 of record JAKSBL010000075.1, read on the forward strand.
AAAAATGACCTCTATGTGGATAAAAAAAATCCTCGATTAAAATTTCCTCCCTATCATGGACAAGCATTACCAAAATATGTGCAAACTATCATTAAGAAGAGTATTCATCCCGATCCAGAACAAAGGTTTCATAGCTTTAAAGATATCTATCAGTTACTGGA
>JAKSBL010000163.1 GCA_022361115.1 Spirochaetota bacterium
ACCAGAGTCTGTCACTGCCTGAATACCTGGAGTAATAATGGTTTAATGTACTAAATTTTAATAAACCTTCTCTAGTATTTTTAGGATTCTTATCCTTTATAAAGTCAGAATCTAAAATTAATAAGGATGGAGAATCATCATCTCCTAAGTAATACTTTTTATTTTGCGTCTGATAGAATCGAACTTTTTCATCTGGAATATTTTTTACCTGAATCCCTGTATTGTGAGGAAAATTGTCAATTTGATACTGGGTGATTTGTTCTTCTAAATCAAATTGATAAAAATAAGGCTGTTCAATAAAAGGAAGCTCACTGATGGATTCATTATAACAAGCCTTCTTAATTGAATCACTCAAAATTATAAACAGAGGATAATAAGATGACTGTTGATAGTTTTCTTCTAAAATAGTGGATCTAATAGCTCGGTCCAGGGCAAAACCGCCTCTAAAATCCAAGGAATTCAGTTTTTTTTCAAGCTCTTCTTTAAAATTATGATTATTGATATTGAAAGAGTGTGCCTGGCACTGATAATTGACCAAATTAATCCATATTTCCTGAGATTCAAGAGGATGCATCTTGGTAAAGCTGATAATTTGCTCAGCATATTGATCAATATTGTCTTTTCCATAAAGAGAGCAATCGAGAATAAAATGATATTGAGGGATTCGCTTGGTCAATGGGAGTTGCTTTTTATACTGAGGACTTAACCAGATAACCTTTTTATCATTGGATTCTATAATGGAAGGGGGGATACCTGGCTCTGTTGGGCTAAGATTCAGTTTCTGGTTATCTAATTGGATTTGAAAAGGCTGACAATGAACTATCTGCATTCCAGTATAACGAACTTCATCTTCAGCAAAGGGAAATACCTTTAGACAATACCATTGCCCTTTTACATGATAAACAATGCCTGGATCCTGACGACGCCTTTTTATTTGCTGGTAGATCCAGAGAACAGATTTCTTTTCCATTAACATTCCCTGCTTTTTTTCTCCAAAGACATCTAAATAATAATCATTGATCCAAGCACCTTCCGGGAGTTCAAAGTAAACAACATATTCTCCATTGTTTCCCCCATTATTTTTTAAAATAAAATCCAACTGACTGTAGTAGAGTTTTTCCTGTTGATGATACTCTGTATTATTATTAATCTGAGATTCTATCAGGTTATTTTGATTATTCATAAAAGTAAAATTTTCTCGATAATCGTAAGAATTTTCACCAAAATAAAGTTTTCTAAGATAATGAATCTTTTGATTAGATAAGGTAAGATGATTTAAAACCAGTGATTGATAAAGAGAACTAAGAAAAGGGGTCTGATTATTTTCCCAATTTAATTCTGAGATAGACTCTAATGTATTGTTTAATAGCCAATGATTGACCTTTAATGACTGTTTTCCGAATTCTTTTTTATAATAAGCATAATCCAGGGCTTGATAGAGATTTATTTTTTCCAGGTAAAAATGAGAAATCATAACAACAGGAATAATGAGCAAAACTATTACTGATAGAATTCCTAGTTTCGTAATTGATAATTTATTTTTTAAATAATGATAATCCTGGTGAAGAGAATAAATATGCAATAACAATAAAATAAATGGAGTTAAAACCAAAATTCCGGTTCCAAAAACAGGTATCAATACCACTACCAGGGGATAATAAGGTAAAAAAGTGATAAAGAAGTACATGGTATAAGAAAAACAGAGTATCCTCCCTAGAAATACAAATAGCCGTATTCCAAAATGCTCAATATTAGGTACTATTAAAAAAATTCCAGTAAATACAGCGATAATAAAAAAGGCGGGATGAGAAAAATTACCAAAAATACTATGACTTATGCTTGTCATCGATGAATCAAAAAGATACCCCTCATTTAAACACAATCCCAGGACAGGAAAAATAAGAGTAAAACCCAATTTCCAGAAAAACTCATACTTATGAAAAATCTGTTTACCATGATTGTTCATCATAATCAGCAATGTTCGAAGAATAAAAAAGTAAAAACAAATGGTACTAACAATCAAGAGTACAATCAGACTATGAACCAAAATTGGTTTATTTAAAAGAATATTGTAGGGTTTAATGATCAGATTAAAAAAAAGATACCAGAAAAAAGGAATAGAAATGGTTAAAAGAAAATTTACCCAGGCTTTTGGCTTTGATTGTAAGTTAGTAAAAGAATGAACAGCAAGAAAAACCGCATACATCAAACAAGGTAAGATAAATGTACCGGAATAGCGGAGGAGTTCTGCTTCAGAAACAATCCAATCAAAATTAGTTCTGGGAAATAATTTTGAATAATTATGATAAGCCAGGTAAAAGTAAACAACATAACTAAACAGGATCAAAAAAGCTGTTAATTTAAAGTGGTATTTTTTTAACCACCAGTGTACATAATTGTAAATAGTAAAAACAAAGCATAAAGAAAGTAAACTCCCAATGTAGATATACCAGAGTGTGATTTGTTCCTCGGATAAGAGGTGTCTTAATACCAAAAATACTCGTAAAAAAAACACCAGAAGTAGTACTTGAGGTAAAGTGAGAGTTATTAATAACCAGAGGGGATGATGAATATTTTTCTTTAAATAAGGGTTATCCATTGTTTCTTCCTTTTAAAATAAAGTAAAATGAAATAATAAACCAACAAATAGCTAAAAAAAACAATGATCCCCTGGCCTTCATGAGTCCAGCTCTCTTTTCCTATTAAATATTGATAATGTGTGCCTAAATGTACTGTATCAATTGCCCAGCAAATACGGTTAATATTGGCCATGATAGTTAGAAAATAAGCAGAGAGGATAAAAACAATCAGATACTTAAAATAAGCAATCGGTCTTTTCTGATAAGGAAAGCAAGTAAATAAGGCAAGGCTAAAACTGATAATAAAAAAATTTAATCCGCTACAGCTTTTGTTAATAACAATCATTTCCTCATAATTAACATACCCAATGTGAGAAAAAAATTGAAAAGGAATACCTTTGATTGAAGTAACAATAATTGCTACAGGCAATAAAAGCCACTGAAACAACTCCACCTCTCCCTGGTGATAGAGAATTTTTAATCCCATTAGAGCCAGGATTACCAAAAGAAAGATGATTATTTTTAAAAATATCGCAGGTTTCGCATCATTGTTCATATTAATTATCCACCTGAACAAACTTTAACAGTACTATATGAAAGTAATATGAAAGCATTGTGAAAATAATATGAAAAGTCTGCATCAAAAATTTACTATTAATTCCCCCTCAATCGTACCTCCCCATAACTAATAATACAGAATACGTATGTTTACATCTTACAATTTCTACATTAACATGAAAGCATTGACCTTACTCAACAGCTGTATTAAAATATTAGTATACAATTTTAAAATAATTAATGTAAATGGTTATCAGAATCATGGTATTTGTCCAGATTGTATTAAAAAAAAAATAGGGAAATAATAATTGGTGTAATAATGAAATGAATAAAACTATAATTTACATAATGAAGATCCTAGCTCT
>JAKSBL010000012.1 GCA_022361115.1 Spirochaetota bacterium
AATTTTTGTTTTTCTTCAGAGCTTATTTTTTTGATATTACAATAACCGGTTATTAAAACTGCTGGGACTAAAAAGTGATGCTCTGGCCCATGCATTTTTATAGCCGGATGACTCATCAAATGATTTGCCATTTCAACTGGATTTATTAATTGACTAGTTAAGCAATATTTTTCAATAATATCTAAAGCGGATGAACTGTGACAGCCATCACAGATATAGTGTCCCTTTTTACAGGAAGCATTGGCTTCAAATGACAAACCACAATATTCACATTTTAGTTTTTTTAGTTCTGTTAAATATTGCAATGCTGCCCCGCAAATCAGACAATTATTCTGATTCCCTTTCCAAAAGTCTTTATCCATGCTTATTTGTACCTCTCCTATGTTTATCGGTGATAGTCTGTTTTAAAGATGCTATTTAAATCTTTTAGAAAAGGAATAAAGCTCTGGTTCTTCTCTTCGGTTAATAAAGTGTTCAACCAGAAAATCATGATAATCCTGATAAATTTTAGAAAATACCTGAACAACATCAGGATCAAATTGAGTTCCTGAGTGATTTTTGATCTCTTGAAAAGCTTTATCCAATGATAAGGCTTTACGGTAAGGACGGGTAGTGGTAATAGCATCATAAGTATCAGCCACAGCAATAATGCGGGAACCCAGGGGAATAGCATCCCCAGCTATCCCCTCTGGATAGCCCTGGCCATCAAAATGCTCATGGTGGTAAAAAACAATCTCAGCCATATCTTCTAAAAAAGGAATTTCTGCAAGTATATCATAACCAATCTTACAATGCTCCTGCATTACTAAATGTTCATGATAGGAAAGTTTCCGGGTTTTTAGAAGGATTCCATCAGGAACACCTACTTTACCAATATCATGTAAGTGAGCAGCAATATGTATATAAATAGAATAATCAATTTCCAATCCTAAAACTTGTGCGATAAAATGGGATAGGTTAGCGACTCGAACCGAGTGTCCAGCTGTATACGCATCCTTTGCATCCACTGTTTTTGCAAAACTATCAACAAAGGCATGAAAATCAACATGTTTGAGATTATAATCAGTCATTTTGTTTTCCAGTAATCACTTAATATTTTAAATATTTTCTCTTTCTTAATATGCATAATAATTATAAGGAGTTTCTCTTTTTTTGTCAAAAGAAATAATATTCCCTTTTCAGTAGAACAAAGGAGTTAATGAAAAAGATATTGAAAAGATACTCAATACTTTAGATAAAATATTAGATAATCTAAAGTCAATCCTTTAAATAATATCAGGCACGACAGCCCAAAGCAGGCGCCAGTGGTCATTGTTTTTCTCTAAACAGACAATACCTGAGTTTTTAAATTGAACAATATTTTGATCTTCATCTGCTGAAAGCAAATAAGAAGCCAGTTTATCCATAAAGGGAAGGTGTCCAACAATCATAACAGAATCTTTAGTCCCATTGATTTCTTTTACTATATTTTCAATAGAATCATTAGGATTGAGATGAGAATACTCACTCATTTTTACAGATTTGGATAATTTTTCCTTAAAAATCTTTGCTGTTTCTAATGATCTTTTTTTACTGCTATGCCAGATTTTCTGGATTTCTGGATTGAGTTTCTCCAAAAAAACAGTCATTCTTTGGGTTTCTTCCCTCCCTTGATCAGTAATACCCCGTAAAGGGTCTTCTCCTTTTGATTTGGCTTTCCCATGCTGGATAAGAAATAAATGCATATTTTACCTCCCGGCCAGAGTTTTTTCATTTTACTTTTTCTGGATAATATAATCCAGATAGACTTGCTTAACAGGATGATTATTAAAGAGCCGATAAACTATCCTTTTCTCTTTATAATGAATTTTACCGGCAGGAAATAGATTTTCAGCTTCTTCATCTTCAAAATAGGTATGGATTACCTGATCGCCGTTTTCCAGTTGAACATACTCACCCGGACCATTCACTTCTCCTGCACCGTATTCTGGATCATCAACAGATAAGAAATTAAGAAATAACCAACCTGAAGTTTTGGTAACCCGAAACATTTCAGTAATTGCCTTCTGTATCTCCTCTTTGGTCAGATGAAACACAGAATTATAAGAATAGGTAAAACTGAAAGTTTGATCAGCAAAATCGAGTTTTCTCATATCGCCTATTTCAATGTTAAGATCTATTCCCAGTTGCTGTTGAAAACTTTTAGCCATTTTTAAAGCATCTTTAGAAAACTCAATCCCTTTTGTATCAAAACCAGCACTTTTAAAAAAAGAGAGTGGAGGATTATTTCCTCCAGCGCCACAATCTAATATATTTTTAGGTAATTCACTGTTTTGACAATAAGTGTAAAATCGGTATAATGGAGCAGCCCGCATCACTGGTATCATAAACTCTCCTTGGCTATCAATCTTGCAAAAACGGGTAACGGTAATTGGTTGGCGGATTGAGGTTTTCTTTTATGGCACGGCAGGAAACCCATTTCATTAAATTGATAGCTGATCCTGCTTTATCATTTGTACCAGATCCCCGACCTCCGCCAAAAGGCTGTTGGCCTACAACAGCTCCTGTTGGTTTATCATTGATATAAAAGTTGCCTGCACTATGTAATAATTCATCTTGAGCAATATTTATTGCCTCTCTGTCATTGGCAAATATAGCACCAGTTAAGCCATAAGGAGAGGTTTGATCACATTTTTTCAATGTTTCAATAAACTGATTCTCTTCATAGAGAAAAATAGTAATAACCGGCCCAAAAATTTCTTCTTCCATTAGTTTAAAGTGAGGATTACTGGTTACCACCACTGTTGGTTCAATAAAATAACCTGTTGAATCATCACAGTTACCACCAATGATAATTTCAGCTTCTGATGAATCTTGCGCATACTCAATATAAGATTTTATTTTAGTAAAACTATCCTGATCAATCACAGCATTAATAAAATTGGAAAAGATTTTTACATCTCCCATTTTTAAAGTACTAATTTCTGATTTTAATTGTTTTTCTAAATCCGGCCAGATAGCTTTGGGTACATATGCTCTGGAGGCAGCAGAACATTTTTGACCCTGGTATTCAAATGCCCCTCTGATGACAGCTGCATTGAGGGCAGCAATATCAGTTGAAGAATGAGCAAAGATAAAATCCTTACCCCCGGTTTCACCAACAATACGGGGATAGGTATGATATTTTTCAATATTTGTTCCAATAGTTTTCCAAATATGCTGAAAGGTTTTAGTACTTCCGGTAAAATGGACCCCTGCTAAATCAGGAGAATTTAACACCATATCACCGATCTGAGCACCTGAACCAGGAATAAAATTAATAACCCCATCTGGTAAGCCTGCTTCTTTTAAAATCCTCATGAAATAATAAGTCGCAAAAACAGCTGTAGAAGCAGGTTTCCACAAAACCGTGTTTCCCATCATGGCCGGAGCTGTAGGCAAATTACCACCAATTGCAGTAAAATTAAAAGGAGTGATGGCAAAAACAAATCCTTCTAATGCTCTGAATTGCGTCTGATTCCATACACCAGCTCCATTTAAGGGGGGCTGTTGCTGATAGATTTCTTCCATATAGGCAACATTAAAACGCAAAAAATCAATCAACTCACAGGCACTATCAATTTCAGCTTGAAAAACATTTTTGCCCTGATTCAACATGGTGGCACCATTGAGTGTATAGCGATATTTATTAGCAAGCAGTTCTGCTGCTCTTAAAAATATTGCCCCTCTCATGGTGTAGGGCATCCTTTCCCAGCTTTTTTTTGCTTTTTTTGCTGCTTCAATCGCCTCTCTTACTTCTTTTTCACCTGCTTTATGATAGGTAGCTAAACAATGCTGGTGATCATGAGGAACAATACACTTGCCAGTATTGCCGGTTTTAATTTCTTTTCCACCAATAATCAATGGAATTTCAATTTGTTCAGCTTCCATTTTATTAATTTCTTTTAATAACTCTTCTCTTTCTGAAGAACCCGGTAAATAGGACTTTACTGGTTCATTAAAAGGAACAGGAAAACTTGATTTCATATTATTCATTATTTTCTCCTAAAGTACTACTAATAAAGAGTTAACAACTCCAAAAATCTTTTATTTAAAAACTTCTGCCTGGTTAAAATTTCTTTCCAGCTTCAGATGATCTAATATCTTTTTTAGAGAAAGATCCAGTTTACCTGTTAAATCCTGGCTGACATAAAAACCTAATCCTGGTCCTAACATAAAACCCTGGCCGCACATCCCTGCTAAATTATAATAACCTTCCAGATTGGGTACAGTTCCAACAATAGGCAGGCCATCAGGTGTCATTGGATATAATCCCCTCCAGATCCGTCTGACACTAATACCAGCCAAACAAGGCATGAGCTGCACCATTCTCCTGGCAATCTGAGGTAAAAAACGGGAAGTGTGTTCAATCATTTGCCCTTTTAATAAAGGCCGGGGAGTAATACAAAAAAGCAGTTGTCCCCTTTCATATTGAAAGAAATAAAAATTAGCTGATTCCGGACCTGACCGCATGTCGACAACCATGGGTTCTAAAAACCGTTTTACTGGTTCGCTCACTCCCCCTTCATGTGCATCAGGATATACTGGTAATTCTAAATTGGCAAGTTTACCGATATGAGCAGCTTCAGCTCCGGCAGCATTGACAACCCACTCACCGTAATAAGTGTCCTGGTCTGTACTAATTCCAATAATTCGGTTATTTTGTTTTAATAAACGAGTGACTTTTTCCTGAAAATGAAATACAGCACCTGCATTTTTTGCTGAAAAGTAAAAAGAATTGATAGCCAGTAAAGGGGAAGCCGAACCATCTTCCTGAGAGAAGCTTCCCCCGCGTAAATCATTTGGATTGATAGCCGGCACGATTTTTAGAAAATCATTTTTATCATACCATTCAATGTTCAGGCCACATTTTTTTTGCCAGGCAATCGTTTCTTTCAGTTTTTTTTCATCTGCCTCATTATAAGCTGTAAAGGTATAACCACCCTGACGCCACTCAATATTAAAACCGGTTTTTTCCTGCCAGGAAGAAAGAATTTCAATACTCTTTTGTGCAACCATTATTTTAGATTCTTCTGAATGAGTGGCTCTGACTCCTCCAATTGCCCGTTTGTTTTGGCCCTGGCCGGGGGATGCATTTTGATCAATGACCAAAACCCGGCATTTATCTAAAGCTAAATAATAAGCTAAAGGAGTGCCGACACTTCCCGATCCAATAATGATTACATCAAAATGATTACTTTTATTCTTCATCCTCTTTTTTTCCTGCAAAATGTTTTAAATCCAGGTCTAAAGCCAAAGGACGTTGTGTGTTTTCTGTAATGGATTCTGGTTTTATTCCTCTAGCCTGCATGATTTTTTTGATCATTGGTTGACAAGTACTGCCACCACAACCGCCCATACCTGCACGAACCAGTGCTTTTAACTGATTTAAATCAGTGACTCCCTGATCCAGCCAGAAACGGATCTCTGCTAGAGAAACCCTTTCACACCGGCAAATGATTGGATTTTTTTCCTCATTATCAGGAAAAAAATGATTTTCATCATAAAATGTTTGCTGGATCAAAACACCTGCTGCTTGCAGAGCAATGGATGCAGGTAGTTTTATACTTAACAAATAGGTAGCTTCTGATTTGGGAGCTAATTTTAAATTTGCAACTTGATATTTTCCTAAATATTTGCCGTCTTTATTTGTTACCGTAATCTCATCACCACACCTGATCTCTTCTTTACCAAACTCAAAAGGAAAAGTGACAGTTGGATTTTGAGCATCTTTTCGGTAATCCACAACAGTTAAGGCCAATCCCGGACAAATGGCTACACATTTTAAACAACCAATACAGCCCTTTTCTGGTAAAAAGGTTGGTAATTCCAGCATATTATCCGGATTGATCACAATGGATTGGCGAGGACACACACTCACACAAGGATTACAAGGAATTTCCTGGTCACAATGAAAAACCGGAAATACTTTTTGATCTTGATAATCCTGTGGAATTGATTTAATTTCTCCTGGCCGGCTCTTTAAAATTTCTGCTTTTTTGTGCCAGCTTTCATGACTTGAAAAGGGATAATTTAAAAATTTTAACATGTTTTGTGCTTCGATTTTACCAGAAAACATGGCAGATGATGCTTCGGCTATTTCACAAGCATCTCCAGCAATAAAAGCAGGTATTTCAAACTCTATTGCCTGTAAATGAAATTCCTGAACCGGATTTAAACCAACTGCAATCAAAATAGTATCACATTGAAATTCTTTTTCTGTACCTGGTATAATGGAAAAATCAGGATTGACATGAGCAATCACTATTGACGATACCTGTTCTTTTCCTTTTGCTTCCACAACAGTATGGCCTGTATAAACCGGAATTCCCATCCTTTTTATTTTATCCTGATGAACCTTATAGCCGCCGACTTTCGGTGCTGCCTCAATCAAACCCCTGACCTCAATACCAGCCTGGAGTGCATGGTACCCAGCTATTAAGCCAACATTGCCTCCGCCGACAATGAATAATTCTTGAGCTGCTTTGACTAAATCTCGATTAACCAGAGTTTGAAAAGCCCCTGCACCATAAACACCTGGCAAAGTATTGCCAGGGAAGCTCAAACTCATTTCCCGGGCACCGGTTGCAGAAAGAATGACCTGAGGAGAAACCAAAACATACTGGTTATTATCTTTAAAAATACCCACCTTTTTGTCACTGAAAATTCCAACAGCTGGTGAATCCATCCAGACGGTTACTGATGAAAGTTTTAATAATTCTTCCGTTAAAATATGAGCAATTTCAAAACCTCGAGTTCCAGCAAAGGAGTCTTCTACAGAACCAAAGAACTTATGGGTTTGCAGGAGGAGCTTTCCACCTAGATGATGCTTATCATCGATTAATAAAGTTCTTACCCCTGCTTTTCCCAGTTCAATGGCAGCAGAAAGTCCAGCCGGCCCTGCACCAATAATTAACACCTCATAAGAAAAATCTGGAATTTGGTGAATTTCTTGTTCTTTTGCAGAAATATCTAATTCAGGTAGTTCTTTTAATGGATTAAGCTGCATATGAGGTTGAATTTTTACCATACAAGCTAATACCACTTTTCCATTGGCTAATATCTTGCATTGACGACATTGGCCATTTGCGCAAAATAATCCAAGTGGTGCTTGATCTTTGGGGTGGTAGGAAAAAATTTTAATTCCATTGGCAAAAAGGGCAGAAGAAATTAATTCTTCCTCTTTTGCCCAGTATTGCTTTTCTTCCCAAAAAAAGGGAATAGTCTTTTTAGATGAAACATCTAAAACTGGATGTCTTTGTAAATACTGATTCATGAATTTTTCTTAATACAAATAATGTTACTACTCAAATCATAACAAACATGATAGCGGATTAAAAAAATGCTGTCAATTATTAACTGTTACAAATATTTTTTTTCACTTTTTTTAATCATTTTTATTTCAGCCATATGAGTAACAGTAAAAGTAGCAATAAAACTAAATTATGTTTTCTTTCAGATATTCACCACTTATTTTATAAAATTACTTAAATTATTTAGGACATATGTCCTTGTAAATTTCTGCATTTCATTATAAAATCAAGAACATGTTTTTATACAAGGAAAGAAAATGGGAGATTTAAGCTTAATAAAATGTATAGCCTTTGATGCAGATGACACACTCTGGGTAAATGAAACATACTTTTTAGAAACAGAACAGGCTTATTGTGAACTTTTTAAAGATATTATTCCTGAAAAAGAAATGTCAGAAAAACTTTTTGCAACTGAAATGAGAAATTTATCTATTTATGGATTTGGAGTAAAAAGTTTTACTTTATCCATGATTGAGACGGCTCTTAATCTGAATCACCCCTCAGTAACAAAAGAAAGGATAAGCAAAGCCTTAAAGTTAGGCCAGGATCTGCTGAAGCAGCCAGTAGAAGTTTTTCCCGAAGTAAATCAAATACTAGTACAATTAAAAAATAAATACAGGCTCATAGTGGCAACAAAAGGCGACCTTCATCATCAAGAAAGGAAATTAAAAGATACTGGCATGGAAGCTTTTTTTCATCATATTGAAATCATGAGTGATAAAAAAGAAAAAAACTATTTAAATTTATTAAACCATCTTGATATAAAACCACAACAGTTCTTAATGATTGGAAATTCTTTAAAATCTGATATTGAACCTGTGATCAATATTGGTGCACAAGCCATTCACATCCCTTTTCATCACACCTGGGAATTTGAAAAAGCATCTCAACAGCCATTGAACCAAAAAAACTATTTTCAGGTAGAGAAAATTACAGATATCATGACTATCATACCAATTTAACTACTGACTGTTCTTGACCTCATTGAAAAACCAATATCAAATAAAGAAATTCTGCTCAGTAAACTGGAAGAATTTGATTGGATGATTAATGAGATTAAAACAAAAATGAAATAAAAAATTCACTATAAGGAGTTAAACTTTTGCGCATTTTGCGAAAAAAATATTGTTGTTCCCCCAATTATGTGTTAGATTCTAAATATAAAATATACGGGTGATGGAAATGAATATCCTGGCTATTGATGATGAACCTCTCATTCTAGAGTGCATTAAAGACTATTTTGATGACTATCAAATAATCACAATAAACGATCCACAAAAAGCGTTAACTTTAACACAAAAAAAATACTTTGATATTATTATTGCAGATTATCGAATGCCAAGTATGAATGGATTAGAGTTGCTAATGGCAGCAAAAAAAAATTCAAGCTATGGTTATGCTATCATGTTAACCGCCTATGCAGATAAAACTCTTTTAGAACAACTCATCAATTTTAATCTCATTTCTCAAATCGTAGAAAAACCCTTAGATCTGGAAAAACTGGAAGTCGCATTAAAAGAAGTC
>JAKSBL010000108.1 GCA_022361115.1 Spirochaetota bacterium
CCAAATTTCAAAATTCTTTTCATAAGCGGGAAATCCAGGCTTAAACCTTTTTTTACGCCATATTTATCAGCATATTTTTTTTGAAAAATTAAAACTAAATAGATAAATACCCCGGCAAAACCAGCAATTATTGTTGCTAAAGCTGCCCCTTTGATTCCCATCTCAGGAAATCCATATTTACCAAAAATGAGAAGATAATCTAATACCAAATTCACTGCCATGATAAAAAAATTAATCCACATAACAGGCCAGTTTTTTCCTCTCCCCATATAAAATCCACCGAGAGTGGAAGATGTAATAGGAGCAATGGCTCCTAAACACACAATTTTAAAGTAATCACTTTCCAATACCTGTAATTCAGGGCTATGGCCAATTATTCTAAAAATAAAATCTGAAAAGGGAGAAAAACACATAATAATGAAACCGCCAATAATGGAAAGAAATACTCCCTGCCAGATAGCTGCACCAATTTGTTCATATTGTTTTGCCCCAAAATATTGAGCAACAAAGGTTGCCACATAATTTCCAGTACCCATAAAAATACTAATTAAAGTGAAATTTAGTATTCCAGCAGGCATAGCTGCAGCAATGGCTTCAGGAGAATACCAGGTTAAAAACATTCGATCAATAAAATGAAGGATTGACCAGGTTCCTGTTGATAAAATTAATGGAACTGCTAATTTGAGAAGTTGATAATACCCACCTTCTCGTTTCCATAAGTGAACAAATTTCTTCCATATATTTGCTAACAAAGATTTCTCCTCTAAGAAAAATTGGGTTTGATTTTAACTTATTAAGATTTATTAGGCAATAGATATTTTGATTTTACATAAATTTTGAGATTACTTCTTTGCCTTATTTTTATGAAACAAAGCATACATCATGGGAATGAATATTAAAGAAACGAGTAATCCATAAGCTAAACCACCAATTACTGTTATGGCTAATGGACGCAGGGCTTCCCCACCTCCTCCAATATTAATGGCGAGAAAAAACATGCCAAAAATAGTAGTGAGGGTAGTCATAACAATTGGCCGAAAACGGATCTCTCCTGCTGCCTGGATTGCTTCTCCAACCGTTTGATATTTTTGAGAAAAATTAATCACGAAATCAAGAAAAATAATTCCATTATTTACTACAATACCAGATAACATGATTAATCCTAAAAAGGAGGGAAGATTTAAAATAGTATCAGTTGCATACATCAATAACAATGCCCCAGGAAAAGAAAAAGGAATAGAAAAGGCAATTAATAATGGTAAGCCAAAACTATTAAACTGAACTCCCATAATCACATACACCAATATGATCGCAATTAACAAGGCAATGCCGAGTGTCTTAAAACTTTCAATAATCGCTCTGGAAGATCTGGCCTGATCAAAAAAGTATCCCTCAGGCAGATTAAATGATTCAATTTTTTGACTAATGGCCTTTTTCAGTTGATTGGCTGCTTTTTTATCAGAAAAGTCCCCAGTAATATTAACAGTTCTCCGTAATGAAATATGATTGATTTCTGATGGGGCAAAACCTTCCTGAAAAGTACCTAAAGCATATAAGGGTACAATTCCCCCTCTTCTAGTCAGAATTGGCATATTCCGAATATCCTTAATAAGGTACTCTTCTGAATTTGCTAATGATATTTCTACATCAATATCATACTCTTCTCGAGCAAATCGAGTAACTTTTAATCCGGTTTTTCCAGTTCTGATTGTATCCGCAACTTCTAACAAACTGGTTCCCATTTCCACCATTTTACGTCGATCTGGTACAAAAAAATAGGAAGGTAATCCTTTTTGTAAGTCGGACTGAATATTAACCAATCCATCAACCTGTGCTAATTGGGACATCAATTCATTAGAAAGATTTTGAAGAATTTCCAGATCATCTCCAACAATGGTTAAATCCACATCCCGGCTATTAAAACCTGCAGAAGCATCAATAATTCGAACCAATGAATCCACACCTGGAAATTGTTTGAGTAAAGTTCTCACTTCCTGAATGACCTCAGCAGTAGGCTGCTGTCTGTCTGTTAAAATATTGAGAGTAGCACTATAGGGTAAAATAGTATTAAAAAAGATATCTTCACCTATGACTGAACTGACTAATTCAATACTTTCCAGTTTTAATAATTTTTCTTCAAACTCTCTTACCTGCTGATTTGTGTATTCCACAGCAGTTCCTCTTGGATAAGTTAAAACAACCTGAAACTGACCTTGATCACTTTCCGGGAAAAGCCCGGTGTTTAATGAGCTTCCGATAAAAAAGGCTCCAATCATAATGATCAAAAAAATGAAGAAGGTGATGGCTTTATGACGTAAGCTGATTTGTAAAACCAGCAGATAACCCTTTTTTAAAGCTTCCATAATTTTGAGAAAACCTTTAGACAGCCTGTTACGTTTAAAATCGATTTTAATAAGAAAATAAGATAAAATTGGGACAAAGATAACAGCGATAATGATTGAGATGAATAATGCAAAAACAATAACGAGAGATAATTCTCCCAATAAAACCTTAGCCAGTCCCCGAGTAAATGCTAAGGGTAAAAAAACAACGATAGTTGTAAAAACCGAAGCACTAATAGCTAAAGCAACTTCTGTAGTGGATCTGGCAATGATTTCACTCCGGTTTCCAGGAAAATCTCTGGCTTCCAGATGTCTAACAATGTTTTCCATAACTACAATAGCAGAGTCAACTATCATTCCCACTGCCATGCCCATTCCTCCTAAAGAAACCGTGTTTAAACTCAGATTAAACAGTTTCATAAAAATAAAGGAAATAATCAAAGTTGCAGGAATAGAGAGGATAATGACCAGGGTATTGCGAATATTACCTAAAAATAAAAAAATAATCAATGAAGCTAAGACTGCTCCCAATAAGAGTGAAACAAAAACATTATTGATCGCTCCCTGGATAAATAGTGATTCATCACTAACGATTTGGATCTTGATATCTGAAGGGATTTTATCTCCTTCATCCTTAATCCATTGTTTCACCTGATTGGCAACTTCTACCGAATTTCCGCCAGAGGGTTTACGAACAATAACACCAATTGCCGGAGTCTGATTAATCCGGCTAAATCGATACTGTTTTTTTTCAATGAGATTAATTTCTGCAATGTCTGCCAATCGGATCAATTGATCATTCACAGTAGGAATGAAAACATTCTGAATGTCAGTTAGAGATTGATATTTTCCATCAATTCTTACAGTGAATGAATTGGTTTCTCCTTTTATTTCACCAATCGGCAAATTAAGATTGGCACTCTGGATACTATTGGCAATTTGATTAAATGATAAACTGGTTTCTCTTAATCTTAAAGGATTGATTTTGATTTCAACGATTTGTTCACTTCCACCGGTTACCTTTACTGTTGCAACTCCAGGTAATCGGGAAAATGCTGGCCCTAAGCGATTATCAACATAGAGCTTTAAATCACCAAGAGTTCTTCTCGTAGATGTAACCGCTAACTCAATGGGAGGTGCTAAAAAATCATTGATCCGTATAATTGAGGGAATCTCAGCTTCTCGTGGTAACTGAGATTTAATCTGATCGATTTTTTTCTGAACATCTTGACTTTTTTCTTCTAAATCTACACCAAAAGAAAAGCTTACCTGAACTAAAGAAAAACCTTCTTGACTGGATGAACTAATTTCATCAATTCCTGATATGGTAGAAACAGCTTCTTCAATAACTTTAGTCACTTCTTCTTCTATTGATTCCGGCCCTGCACCAGGGTACAAAGTATTGATAAATAAAGAAGGAACGGAAAAATCAGGATAAAAGGATACAGGCAGGGTATTAATTGCAAATATGCCTAATATCACCAGAATACCAACTATAAGGAAGGAAGCCACATATCTTTTAATAAAATATTGAATCATTTTCTCTTATTCTCCTAAAATGACTACTTTTTCTCCATCTTGAATACTGTAAACACCATCAGTAATAACAGCATCTCCTGGCTGTAATCCATTGACGATCCAATAATCAATAGTACTGCTGATAATGTTAACCGATGAATAAGTTGCAATATTTTCTTTTACCAGATAGACTCCTGATTGTCCATTTTGTTCCAGCAAAGAGCGACGGGGAATAGTAATTCCTTGAGTATTTCCGCTAACAATATATCCATCAATACTCTGGCCGGGAAACAGTATATCCTGAGTTATCAGACAAATTTGTGCTTCAATAGTCAAACCACCAGTTACATCATCAACTTTAGGAGAAATTCGGGTTACAACCATCCCCAGTTTATCTGAAGAAGATTCATCTTCAACTACCAGTGTTTGTCCTTTTTTAACTTTTTTCCGATCATCTCCAAAAACCTGCCCTTTAAATAGCAGACATTTTAAGTCCCCTATTTCAAAAATTGGTGTATTTTGATTCACTGTTTGGCCAACCTCAGTTAAAACAGCTAACACTGTCCCTTCGATAACAGCTTTCACTTCATGAGGAGTATAATTAGAACCAGGCAGGTTTTGTTTAATAGTTGCCATTTTACGGTTTTTATAGACCTTGTCGCCTGTTTGAACAATAATACTCTCAACTTCACCATTAATTTTTGGAAATACTTGTACGGTTTGTTGTGGATATATTTTTCCAAAAATATTAATTTTCTCTGGTATTGAAATCTTTTCAACATTCATTACCCGTACGGTTTTTGCTTCTACTGTGTTTTCTTTTAGTTCTTCAGCTTTTTTACAATTACTAAGTAATATCAGGATCATAGCAAGAGCAGCAAAATATTTTGATAACATTGTTAGTCCCCTTTAATTCTCTCATAATACAAATTAATGCTTTTTGTTAAATTGGTCAATGTAAAGTTGATAAATGAATATTAATTCAGGCAATTTTTTACCAAAGATTCCCTGTTGACTTTAAAAAAATCAATGAACAACTAAGTAAATTTTTAAAATGTCCGATGAATTTAGAAAGCACGTTAAAGATCAGGAGAATATTATGGTTCGCTCGTTATGGACTGGTGCCAGTGGAATGATTGGCCAGCAATTCAATATTGATACTATTTCTCACAATTTATCCAATGTGAATACGACAGGATACAAAAAAACCAGGGCTGAATTTGAAGATTTACTTTATCAAAATCTTCGAATGGCAGGTACCCCTTCTACTTCTATTAGTAATTATCCAACAGGGATCCATGTGGGTTTAGGAGTAAAACCTGCTTCTACTCAGCGGATGTTTATGCAGGGATCATTACAAAACACCAATAATAAACCAGACCTGGCCATTGAGGGAGAAGGGTTACCTGCCATTCGAAGATTTTGATAAAGTAAATCTTCAAATTCAGCCCTGGTTTTTTTGTATCCTGTCGTATTCACATTGGATAAATTGTGAGAAATAGTATCA
>JAKSBL010000221.1 GCA_022361115.1 Spirochaetota bacterium
GTACCTCTTGTTGACAAATACTAATATAGTCATTATAATTTTAGTATTGCATGCTGGTAACTTATAAAAGTTGCTATTAGGTATAAAAATCATCTTAAATTGAATCGTTGTGGAGATCAAATTATGAAACCTGTCTTAAGAGTTGGCCATTTACCAATTACTGATCATTTGATATTAGGAGTTACCAAACATAAATTAGATTTTCAAGTGGAATCCTTCCAATATTCTGATTTACAAACAATTTGTATGAATCACTGGGATTATGTTGGAGAAGCTATCATGGGCAATGAAATCGATGCTGCTTTTATGCTTGCTCCATACGCAATGGAATTATTTCATTCTGGAGAGAAAATAAAACTGATTTTGTTAGGCCATACTACAGGGAGTATCATCATCAAAAATAAACGGATAAATATTGAGAAAGTTGAAGATTTTAAAGGCAAGACAATTCTTATTCCTTTTCATCTTTCTGTTCATATGATGCTGATGCATCAAATGCTTACTGATAGTGGTATGGAAGTTGGACCCGGCAAAGATGTTGTTTTTGAAGTAGTTGCCCCTCCACAGATCCCCCAGGCTATGGAATGGGATGAGGAAGGAGATTTAGGTGGTTTTATTGTGGCCGAACCTTTTGGTGCTCAAGTTGTCAATGATGGTTATGGTGAGATATTCTGTTTTTCCAAAGATCTCTGGGCAAATCATCCCTGCTGTGTTTTAGTTGTTAGGGATGAGTATGAAGAACAACATCCTGATGCTGTACAGGAATTAGTTAATAGCCTGGTAAAATCTGCCCTTTTTGTTGAAAAAAAACCAACAGAAGCTGCAAAAATTGCAACGAGATTTTTAAAACAGCAACTGGTAGTTTTAGAAGATGTATTAACCAATCCGGCTGATCGGGTTTTATATAAAAATCTTTTACCAGACTTAGAGCCTTTTGATCAGATTCAAAATTATATGACTGAAAAAACAGGTGCCATGTCTGGAAAAATCGACCTGGACAAATTTATTAAATTAGATTATGCAGAAAATGCTGGGGCTAAGTAAAATTATTTTTTTTGCATAACCACCATATCTTTATGATTTGTCTGCAACAGCTCCAATTGAAAAAACTGACAGATAAATTCAAAAGTTTTCAAAGAAAAGAAACTATAATGTGTGATATCTTCTTTATACCACCATTTTTCAAATTTTTCTTTTGATGGGGGATGAAAAAGTGTCATTACAGAAAGAATCCCTTTTTGAGCAAGGCTGTTGATTAATTTTGCTATTTCCTTACCTGGCTGGTTTAAATGTTCCCAAACCTCTGTTGCTGTAATACAATCATATTTTTTTTGAAGAAATGTTTCAGTGTTGTAAAAATAGGGGTCATAAATATCAACGTAAAAACTGTTTTCTTTTAAAATATCTGCTAATACAGGTGTTGGCCCGCTACCAAAATCCAGGATAGATTTAATTTGCTTTTGATAAGGCAAGACTGCAAAAGAGAGAAAACCCTTCAGATAATTAATATAACCCCGATTGTCATGGGTATTATTATGCTTTAAATAGCGTTTTTTTTCCTCTTGAGGATGAATGATTCCTGATGGATCAATAAATATTAAATCACAATTTTGACAATGATAATAAGGAAATGGTTTTTTTTTAATCTGCCATCGAGTAAATTGATTTTGATAACACAAGGGACAGTTAAGAACAGTTTTATTCATTGTTAGTCAGATAACCAGAGCGCTGAACTGCTCCAATATCAATGCCATAACCCTGAAGAATGCGTGAATTTCCAAAAAAATCAAATTGGTAGATTTTAATAGGTGATTTCATCTGGTCAATTCCTCCTTGTAATAAAGGAGAATCAGACCGGAAAAGGAAGAAATCATCTGCTTCTAAATCAAAATTGTCTTCAAAGTCATAGTAAATATTTTTATCAGTAAAATCTTTAATAAACAATTCAGCATCAGCAACATTTAAGTTTTCCATAGTGATGATATCAGAAGTAATAGCATTTGAGTACCATACAGGATTAATTGCATCATAATCGGGATTATTAAGATAGATAAAAGAATTATTTTTCTTTCTCTGATCAAAATAGTAAAAACTATTAATAGTGGTCAGATTAGCTTTTTCATTCACCCAGAAATTAAATCCCCGGCTTTTTATATTAATATTAAAGACTGAATTATTCGTCCCTTCAAAAGTACTGTAATTTAGAAGGAATGAAACAGCATTATCTGCATTAAGATTTCTGATAATAGATGAGTTGAATGAAAGTTTACTTTTTTCCATTCGAAAACTATAGATATAATCATTGATATTCTGTATATCCACCATACTTTGATGAAAAGCCAGATTGCCTCCATAAGAATTAAATCCGATGACTGAATTCCCTTGATTCACTTTAAATACAGATGATGCAATATCACTATTAGATAGATATTGGTCCAGTAATGATATTTCAAAAGCATCTTTTGCTTTTAGAGTAAATTGTGATTCAGATAGTGAAAGCTTTGATGATTTCAATTGAAATAAATTAGCTTTTTTAAAGGTTCCGTCATGATAGACGGTAAATTGGTTCAATTTCAGCTGAGAACGGTTCGCATATATTAAGCTTAAATCCTCCTCAGTATCACAAGTTAATTGTAAATTGGATATCTGAAAATTTTTAGTATTTTGTAAGTTGGCAAATGTTAATTTCTTTGTTGTGATATTGGACTTTATATTCTTTAAAAAGTTTGTACTTTGAACACTTTTGATAAAAGAAAAATTACTGGGATTATTAATTGCATTTATTGAGAAATTATTTACACCGAGTTTTCCATTGTTTGTTTGGTATAGAGTAAAATCATTGGTTCCTGTAAATAGAATATTGAGATTATAACATTTACATTTAGCAGCCTGAACTTTAATAAAAGTATTACCTGAAGAGATATGAAAATTTATATTACGGAATTCTAAAAAACCTTTTCGATTAATAGTAAACCAAATATGGTTTTTCTTCCAGATTGATCGATTATCCAGTTTTATAGAAGGAGTATTGTCAACTTGATAAGGCTGGATAATAATATCACTATTAATGGTATGAGGGTGGGAAAGTTCAATAATATCTGAAATTAAATAAATAATTTTTATATTTTTTTCAGTTGCAAATGCTATTGCCCTTTCAATAGAGTTGGTTGGGTTACTTTCTGTGCCATTTCCACTGTAGCGTTGATTTGTGTCGACAAACAAACCGCGCCGGTCAAATTTTAATGTAAAAGGATCTTTATTTATCCTCTGGTTCCCAGCACTATCTTCTGATTTTGCATAGATATTTACTTTATATCTCCCCATTATAGGCGGATTAAATACAATGGGATCTTCATAGAGTATCCAGTCATCTTGAGGATTGAGTTTATAAAAGACCTTATCACTTGTTTGGGGTGGTTTCAATTTTAAAACCTGTTGTTCATTATGATCAATAGTAAAATCAATACCCTCAGCAATGATATCTTGAACCGGCTTTTTTTTGTCTATCTTAAAATAATAATAATCACTTTCTGCAATAATATTATCCTCTTCATCGAAAGAGGCAAATTTTACTTTAAATGTTTTTTCTTGACCTGAATTAGCACTTATCTTCAACCGTCCTGTAAATACGGGACTATTTTTATCAATTACCAGATACTTTCTTAGATTAAGGGTAGAGGCAAATCTAACTGTATGTTTAGGCATGTAA
>JAKSBL010000318.1 GCA_022361115.1 Spirochaetota bacterium
AAGGCCAGTTCTTCATCATTTGACCAGCTGTTAAATTTTTCCAGATTAGCCATTGTATGGCCTTTTAGGATAAGTCTTTCTGTGATTAAATTGAAATATTCATCTGTATTTATGGATTTATTTGGCATACTTTACTCCTTGCCGATTTTTTAACTTTAAATCAGCAATTTAAATGCCATTATTTGGTATTATGTTAATCCCACTTCCGCCACAGGAATAAGAAAGCAGCCTGTTATCAATATTGGCTGCACATTTATTATATTAGTAGGTAAAATTGCAATAAATTGAAAATATGATTTCTGTTTTTTCTCACTTTCAAAGTGCTGATTTTTTTAATTATGTATCTTTTTAATAAGGAAGAAAGTCTTCTTGAAAGATTGCGATTATTACTTTATATTCGAAATTGAATTTTTACCGCGGTAAAATTTGTCCTTGGAAATGCCGGTCTTTTTTACTGCTTCCTTTACATTGTCATTAAAATGTTTTAAGATTTCCACAATTACAAAATTATGGATATCTTTCAGATCACATTCGTTATTAATGACTGAATTGCCAATGATTTTGTAAGCTGTTTCCAGGCTTTTTAATTGCTGTTTATTTTCCAAAAGAAGAAAATCAAAATCACTTTTTTCCAGCTTACCTTTAGCAGCGGCCAGGATGATAGCCCTTTTTAAGCTGTTTTCCAGGTTCCGGATATTGCCCGGCCAGCTGTAGGTTTTAAAAAAATGATATAAGGATTGATCGATTTTTAGTTTATGCAGATTCATTTCATTACAAATACGTTCAATAAAAAAATCTACCAGGTCGTTAATATCTTCAGTTCTTTCTCTCAGGGGAGGAAGGTGTAAAGGAAATGAATTAATCCGGTAAAAAAGGTCTTCCCGGAAATTCTTGTTTAATACCTCACTGTCCAGTTCCCGGTTTGTAGCAGCGATTAGCCTGAAGTCGACTTTGACTGATTTATGTGTTCCAAGCCTCACAACTTCTTTATCCTGAATTACCCTGAGGATTTTTGCCTGCAGATCAAGCTGTAATTCTCCAATTTCATCAAGAAAAAGGGTTCCCTTATCTGCGCATTCGATTTTTCCTGCTTTGTCCATTATAGCACCGGAAAAAGCCCCCTTTTTATAACCGAACAATTCACTCTCCAGCAGGTTTTCCGGGATGGCTGCGCAATTGATTTTTATAAATTCATATTCTTTTCGAGGACTTAAGTCATGGATTAATTGGGCAATCAGCTCTTTACCTGTCCCTGTCTCACCGGTTAATAATATATCGACATTCAAGGGGGCGGCTGTCAGGACTTTTTCATAAACCTCTTTTAAACCTTTATTTAAACCGATTATTTTATTTCTTGATTCGATTTCCATTTTAAGATTGTTATAGCAGGTTTTTATTCTTTCTATATCTTTTTTTTCATTTTCCTTTTTTTTTTTTTTTTTAAAAGATTCTTCCAGTACTGATGAGAGAGCTTTTAAATTAAGGGGTTTTTCGATAACTTTATTGACAAGTTTTTCGTTCAGGACTTTTTCCAGCAGGTCTTTGTCTGCAAATGCCGTTAATAAAATACCGTAGGAATAACTTTTGAGCCTGTATGCTTCAAATAACAGCTCCAGGCCGGATAGTTTGGGCATTTTGAAATCGCAGATAAGTATATCGTGAAATTCACCTGCAAGACAGTCAAGAGCAAGCTCTGGATCATTAAAGGCTTTGATATTATGATCGGAAAAATAATCGGTGATACTATCTGTAATATCCAGTTCATCATCAATAACAAGAATTTTATATTTTGACACTGTGACTCCACATATTTAAATAATAATTCTATTGTAAGTCTGTAGATTGAGACACCCATAATAGACAATTGAATGTTCGCTTATCATATTTATATGCAAAAAATATAAATAGCCGCCTACTGCGGAAGCATTCATTGTTTTTTGTGTTTTTATGGTATTTAATGTTATTTTATTATAATAAATTTATATTAACACATATTTATTTATTTTCAATCTTTTAATAGAAAATACTCGCATAATTGCGAATGTCTTTATTAAAGATTGCATAAAAATTTTAAGAACTGCTGCATTCATATTTCGTGTTTAGCTAGTCAAATCGATTTAAATAAATTGCTGTAATTGACTTTTCAAATACTATGAAGTATAGTCTGAAAGTGACTATTTTTTTAAAATTATTTCATCAAAATATGAAGATTACCTAAAATGATATTAAAAATTGCAATTAAATTTTTTATCCTGTTCATATCGATACCAATATTCAGTAATAAAGTACTTGTTCTTGATGATTCAAAAAAAACATTTAATCTGGACAGCTATATTCAAATATTTGAAGATAATGCAGGAATGACCATTGAACAGATTATTTCGCGGGAGTATAAAATTGATTATAAAAAAATTGACAGTTTCAATTTAAAGGTTTTTTCCGGATATAAAACTTTCTGGCTGAAATTAGATTTAACAAACAACTATACTGATAATAGAAATTGGGTGTTGCAATACAGGCATAATCCTATGATGATCAAAAATATTACAATTTATCAACATTCAAAACATGAAAAAAATTTTGAAATTTATAAAACAAAATATGTTAATGCAATAAAAAATCCAGTGATTAATCTGTTTATCCCTGAGAATCAGGAACAGACAATATATATTAAAATTACAAAAGCTTTTGATCAAGAAAAAATATTGAACTTTCATTCTGAAATAAAAACAATTGAAAATTTTAATGAACAGGAATTCTGGCAGAATTTTATTATTTTTATATTTGCCGGTTTATGTTTTATGTCCATAATTTATAATTTATTCTTATTTACCATTTTTAAAGATAATACAGTATTTTTTTATATTTTTTTTGTTATCAATGTTTTGCTAATGATCCTGTCCTATTTTGATTATACCTATAATTTGCTCCCTTTTCTTCATACAAAAACTTTTTATTTTTTATTTATCCTGATCCGTAATAGTATATTACCGCTATTCTCACTGGTTTTATTCAGTCAGAAGTTTAATAAAATGGGGCACTATTGTCCGGTTATTAACAAACTGGTTTATATAAATCTTATCATATATTTATTATCGAATATCCGTTTTACAGAACAAACGGTTATATTGTTTTCAATTATTTTTAATATTAATCTTTTTATTTTAATATTTTTTCTGGTATTTAGCGCTGTAAAAGCTTTGAAAAAAAGTTACAAGCCGTCTATATATTACCTTTCCAGTCTGGGAGTATTATTTTTAGTTTTGCTTTATTCTCTAATTTATAATATTTTTGCTTATACTTTAAAAATTGCAGAATTCTCAAACTGGAATAATATCGGCTATTTGATGACATT
>JAKSBL010000504.1 GCA_022361115.1 Spirochaetota bacterium
AAAGAAAAAAAGAGTTATTTATACTTCAACAAAAATACGATAAGAATTTTTATTTGCTCTACATTACTTTTTATTTATTAACTAAAAATATTCTGATTATTTCTTTGCTATTATTTATAATTTTATTAAAAATTAGATTTTCGAGAAAATAAAAATGAAAAAATTTATAAACAATTTTACAATACTACTTAAAATATTTAGTGAATTTAAAAGTATTTCAATTATTCTCTTCTTTATCATCTTATTATCATCCCTTATAGAAGGTGTTGGTTTTGCATTAATAATGCCTCTAATCGATGTTATCATAAATACAAATAGAGAAAGCGGTTTTAGTGCAATATTAATACAACATCTATCAACATTCATTTCTGATGAATATATTTTAGTTGCTATTTTAGGTTTGTTTTTAAGTGCAGTTGTTTTTAAGAATATCTTTATGATTCTTAAAACTACTTTTTCTACATATTTTATCCAAAAATCAAGAATTTTCTGGACATCTAGAATCAAAAAGAAATATTTGTTTGGAAATTATAGTTTTATCATCGATCATAAGCAAGGAGAGCTTTTAAATAACATTATAACGGAACCAAGCTTAGCTGCAACAGCTCTAAAAGGAATAATAGATTATATTGCTCAATTAATTTTAACTATTATTCTAATATCAATCCTACTTGTAACGAATTGGAAAATGACAGTAATACTAGTAATAGTTTTTGGTTTTATCGTTGTTTCAATAAGTAAAATATCAAAAAATTATTCTTTAAGGTTTGGAAATAAATCAATAAAATTAAGACAAAGTATTAATAGTCAAGTATCAGAAAACTTAAGCTCTGTGAAACAAATAAAATTATTTAACCTAGAAAATCATTTTTATAATAAATTATTTATTTCTTTGAAAAAATTGCTAAAAATCAGTATCAGGTTCTCAATAATCAAAGAATTGCCTGGAACTCTTGGAGAAATTCTAATAACATTTTTTATTGCCATTTCAATTATATTATTGAATTATTTTTTTCATTATGATTTGAAGTTATTAATACCTGTTATTGGTGTTTTTGTCTTGATTATACAAAGATTAAAAGGAGCTTTATCAACACTTGTATCAAATAGAATGAAAATTTTTTCAAAAGCTCCTTCATTAAAAGTAGTTTATGAACTTAGTAAAACTGATACTATTATTGATACTAATCAGTTAACTAATGATAAATATATCATAAACCAAGATATAAAATTCAATAATCTTTCTTTTCAATACAAGAAAAGTGGCGAAATATTTAGAAATTTAAATCTCATTATTCAAAAAGGGAAGATGACTGGAATTATTGGTGCTTCTGGATCGGGAAAGTCAACAATCATTAACTTAATCACTGGATTACATCAATATCAAAAAGGACAAATATTAATTAATGGTGTTGATCTTAGTAAACTTGATATTGAAAAATGGAGAAGAAGCATAGGTGTAGTGAGCCAAGAAGATATGATTTTAAATCTTTCAATTAAAGAAAACATAGCACTAGGAAAACTTGATGCAAGTGAAGATGATATAATCACTGCAGCAAAATTAGCAGGGGCTCATGATTTTATTATCAATCTAGAACAAGGTTATCAAACAATTGTAGGTGATAGAGGGGAAAAATTATCAGGAGGACAACGTCAAAGAATTGCTATTGCACGTGCATTAATAAGGGATCCTGAATTACTTATATTTGATGAAGCAACAAGTGCTTTGGATAATAATACAGAACAAATAATTCAAAAATCCATTGATAATATACGTCATGGAAAAACTTTATTGGTTATTGCTCATCGTCTATCAACTTTAGAAAATGCAGATATTATATTTAACTTAGATGATTTTAAAATAAGGAGTTAATAAATGATTAATTTAGGAATACTTGGCTGCGGAAGAGTAGTACAAAATAGATTAGTTGATGTATTTAAAAATGAAATAAAAAATATAAATATTATCTCTGTGTGTGATTTAATTAATGATAAAGCAAATTTTGTTGCATCCCAGCTTAACAGCAAATCAGAAACTCATTATGAAAGACTACTTAATGATAATTCTATTAATACAATTTTAATTGCGACCGAATCTGGAAATCATTATATGAATGCAAAAGAAGCTTTGTTAAAAGGTAAACATGTAATTGTTGAAAAACCTCCTACTTTAGTTCCTGAAGAAGTGATAGAATTAGAAAAACTAGCTCAAAAAAAACAGTTAATGTATGCTCCAATTTTTCAAAATCGATTTAATCCAGCTATGAAGATATTAAAAAAAACATTAGATAATGGACGATTTGGTAAAATTGTATTAGCAACTATAAGATTAAGATGGTGTCGATATCAGGAATATTATAATGATGGTTGGCATGGCACATGGAAAATGGATGGAGGGGTTATAAATCAACAAGCAATTCACCATGTAGATGCTTTGCAATGGATTTGTGGAGAAGTAGCCAATGTTTGCTCAGATCAAGAAAAAATTTTAAATAATCTTGAAGCAGAAGATACTACTGTTGCAATTATTAGATTTAAAAATCGATCACTAGGAGTCATTGAAGCTACCACTGCTGCTCGCCCCGAGGATTTTGAAGCCTCCATTTCAATCGTTGCAGAAAAAGGGATGGTTGTCATAGGTGGAATTGCATTAAATAAGATTGATACATGGAATTTTGTTGAAAAAAAACCAGAGGATCAGGAAATCCCATTAAAATATTCTCAGGAAGTATCAACAGGATATGGTTTATCACATGGCCCATTGTTAAAGGAAATATTTAATAGAATTGACAAAAATAACATTATTCCTCCTATTACTGTAAATGATGTACTTCCAACAATTAATTTAGTACATGCTATTTATTCTAGTAAAGAAAAAAATCATTGGGTAAATGTAAAAGATAATCCTTTATCTTCAAAGTTAGGAAAATAAAAGTAATAAAATTAAAAACGGAGGAAGAAGTGGAATCTTTAACTAAATTATTAAATAATGGTAATGCATTAGATTTAAATTCAACAAAATACTATGCCTCAATATTGGGAGAATCCCCCTCAAAAGGTGCTCGATCTCCAAAATTATGGAATAGAGCATTTTCTAAATTAAATATAGATGCAATCATGCATCCAATGGATGTAAAGTCTTCAAATTTAGAAAATGTAGTAAAAGAGCTAAAAAAGGATCAAAACTTTATCGGTGGTGCAATAACAATGCCTTACAAAATCGATATCATTCCCTATTTAGATAAAACTGAACCTTTAGCAGAAAAAACTGGTGCAGTTAATTGTATTTATCGTAAAAAAGGACAACTAATTGGTACAAATACTGATGGAGCTGGTGCTATTTGGAGTATAGAACAACACTATTTGAAATCCCTTAAAAATAAAACAGTTCTCTTATTAGGAACTGGAGGAGCTGGATTTGCTGTAGCAACTTATATCGCATCAGCAATTGGTAAATTAGGAAACTTATTAATAGCAAAT
>JAKSBL010000700.1 GCA_022361115.1 Spirochaetota bacterium
AATCCCCTCAAAGCTTTGCAGAATTTGCTGAAAAATATATCTATTCTTGCAAAGATTTTTTTGAGTATCTCAATAAATGTGGCGGTTTAGACAGAATCAATCATTTAAGAGAAGTTGAACTGGGAGTGGAATAAAATTTCCCTTGATTTTACATATATACAGGAGTAAGAAATGGCTGAATATAATAGTATGGAATTAATGATAACAATAGCGGCACGAAACCTGGAAGATGGTGCAGTTGTATTAGTAGGAACAGGTGCTCCTTGTGCAGCTGCTATGCTGGCTCAAAAGACCCATGCCCCCAATCTGGTGGTGATGTTTGAAGCTGGTGGGATTGCGCCAATCCTCCCTTCTATGCCAATCTCTGTTGGGGATTCTCGAACTTTCCACAAAGGAATCATGGCTTCTACCATGGATGAAATTATGACTAATTGTCAAAGAGGAATTGTCGATTACTGTTTCCTGGGAGGAGCCCAGATTGATCAATTTGGCAACTTAAATTCAACCATGATCGGTGAAGATCATGAAAAACCCAAAGTACGATTTCCAGGTAGTGGAGGAGCAAATGATTTAGCTTCTTTATGCTGGAAAACTATGGTAGTTACCCCTCAAGATAAAAGAAGATTTGTAGAAAAAGTTGACTTTTCTACAACACCTGGCTTTTTGGAAGGGGGAAATAGCCGTGAAGAAGCAGGCTTACCAAAAGATACTGGACCTTATCGGGTTATTACAAATATTGGTGTATATGGCTATCATCCTGAATCAAAACGGATGATGTTACTTTCCTTGCACCCCGGCTGTACTATTGATATGGTTCATGAAAACACTGGTTTTGAAATGATCATTCCTGATCAGTATGATATCACTGATGAACCAACTGAAAAAGAATTAACCATTCTCCGGGAAGAGGTAGACCCTCATAAATACATCATTGGCAGAGTTGCTAGATAAAATAAAATAATCAATAAAAAGAGGATGAATTATGAGTAAAATGATTATAACCTGTGCTGTTACTGGTGCAGAAACAACAAAAAAAGACAATCCCAACCTGCCGGTTACACCAGAAGAAATTGCCGCTTCAGCCTATGATGCGTTTTTAGCCGGAGCTTCAATCATTCATCTTCATGTAAGAGATCAAGAAGGTAAACCAACCCAGGATATTGAAACTTTTAAAAAAGCCATGTCATTGATTCGCAAACGTTGTGATGTGGTTATTGAAGTAACAACCGGTGGTGCAGTTGGCATGACACCAGAAGAACGGCTGCAACCGGTCAAACTAGAGCCAGAAATGGCTTCCCTGGATTGTGGCACAGTCAATTTTGGCGATGAATATATTGTCAATACTATCCCAACCATGAAAGAATTTGCTTCACAAATGAAAGCTCACAATGTACGGCCGACTTTAGAGTGTTTTGATCTTTCCCATGTTTATGCCTCCCATGTCTTGATCAAAGAAGGTTTGGTTGAACCGCCTTTTCACTATGGCCTGGTTCTCAATGTCCCTGGTGGTGTGAGATATGATGTTGAAACCCTTGATTTTTTTGTTCGTCGCTTACCAGAAGGAAGCTTTTGGACGGTAATGGGAATCGGCGGTAGAGCATCATTACTATCCCATTTTGGCGCCCTCTCTCTAGGCGGTTTTATGAGAGTCGGCTTTGAAGATAATATTTATTATTCTAAAGGGGTTTTAGCGGAAAGTAATGCCCAACTAGTAGAAAGAGCAGTTCGGTTAACCCAAGAAGCCGGACATGAAATAGCTAATCCAACAGATGTTAGGAAATTATTAAAATTAAGAGGAGCGTAAAATGAAACAAGGAAATCCATTTGGAAGTCACCGGGTAATTGAACCACGAGGAGTACTTCCTCAACCAGCCACAATTGTGGACAACAATATGACAGAAATTTATGACAATGAAATCAGAGTAAATGTTGATACATTAAATATTGATTCTGCCAGCTTTACCCAGATCAAACAACAAGCAGGCGGGGATGTTGAGAAAATTAAAAGTACTATTTTAGAAATAGTGGGCAAACAAGGTAAAATGAAAAATCCAGTCACCGGTTCTGGCGGAATGTTCATTGGTACTGTTGATGCAGTTGGAGATGCAATTAAAGATAAAAGAGATTTAAAACCAGGCGATAAAATTGCCAGCTTAGTTTCTCTATCTTTGACTCCGTTAAGGATTGATGAAATTATTGAAGTAAAAAAAGATATTGACCAGGTAAAAATCAAAGGGCAGGCTATTTTATTTGAAAGCGGCATTTATGCTAAATTACCTGAAGATATGCATGATACCCTGGCTCTGGCAGTATTAGATGTTGCTGGTGCACCTGCACAGGTAGCCCGTTTAGTCAAATCTGGCGACAAAGTTGCAATCATTGGTGCAACTGGTAAATCAGGAGTTCTTTGTGCTTACGAAGCAAAAAAAAGAGCTGGAATTACCGGAAAAATCATTGGTATTGGCCATTCCGATCATAAATTAGCTAATTTAAAAGAATTAAAACTCTGTGATGAGGTCATCAAATTAGATGCAACAGATGCATTAGCTTGTTATGATGCTATTCATAAAATGACAGATGGAGAATTAGCTGATGTCGTCATCAATTGTGTAAATATTGAAAATACTGAAATGTCTACCATCCTTATGTGTAAAGACAGAGGTTTAGCTTACTTCTTTAGTATGGCTACTTCATTTACCAAAGCAGCTTTAGGAGCAGAAGGGGTTGGTAAAGATATTGACATGATCCTGGGTAATGGTTACGCAAAAGATCATGCTGAAATTTCTTTAAATATATTGCGAGAATCACCAGATATCCGCAAATTATATGAAAAACTTTATATTTAAGAATATGGAATGCATATGAACAACTATCCAAAAGTGAATTACAAAGATATTAAATTATTTGCCGATGTGACAGAGGAACAATGGAACGACTGGCGCTGGCAATTAAAAAATCTCATCCATGATATTGATACTTTAGAAAAGGTTATTGAATTAGAAGCAGAAGAAAAAGACCACTTATCTAAAGTATTAAAAAAATTCTGTATGGCCATCACCCCCTATTATGCTGCTTTAATGGATAAAAAATACAGGCGTTGTCCAGTACGATTACAAGCTGTTCCAACTATTGAAGAATTAGTAGAGCACGAGGCAGATATTGAAGATCCTTTACATGAAGATGTGGACTCTCCTGCTCCTGGCTTAACACACCGTTATCCGGATCGGGTTTTATTTTTAGTCACCAATATCTGTTCTATGAACTGTCGACACTGTACCCGCCGTCGTTTAGTCGGTTTTGAGGATAAACACCTTTCTCATGATGATATTAATCAGGCAATGGAATATATTCGGAAAAATCCGTCTATTCGTGATGTATTAATCTCAGGAGGAGATCCTCTCACCTTGAGCACAGAAGCATTGGAAAACATCTTAAAAAGATTAAGAGAGATTCCTCATGTAGAAATCATCCGTATTGGCAGTCGAATGCCTGTTGTATTACCTATGCGAATTACTGATGATCTGGTAAACATGTTAAAAAAATATCATCCGGTCTATATCAATACTCATTTTAATACCCCAAAAGAATTTACTGAAGACTCAAAAAATGCCTTGGCAAAAATGGCCGATGCAGGAATTCCTTTAGGAAACCAGACAGTACTCTTAAGAGATGTAAATGACTGTCCATCAATTATGAAAAAATTGATGCATGAATTATTAAAATGCCGGGTAAAACCATATTACATTTATCAGTGTGATCTCTCATTAGGTATTTCGCATTTCCGAACCTCCATTGTCAAAGGGATGGAAACAATCGAAAAT
Organism: Spirochaetota bacterium; assembly: GCA_022361115.1. GTDB lineage: Bacteria > Spirochaetota > GWE2-31-10 > GWE2-31-10 > GWE2-31-10 > JAKSBL01. The sequence continues at coordinate 3,822 of JAKSBL010000700.1, forward strand.
CTGCGAGGACACACTACAGGTATGGCAGTACCAACCTTTGTAGTGGATGCACCTGGAGGAGGCGGAAAAATCCCCCTTATGCCAAACTATCTGATTTCTCAGTCTGACAGAAGAATGGTTCTACGGAATTATGAAGGCGTGTTAACCACTTACACCCAACCGGAAGATGTTCTTTCCAACTGTGGCCGCTGTGATGTTTGTAAAGATGAACGCTATAAACCATTAGATGGTGTAGCTAAACTGCTACGGGGAGAAAAACTCTGCTTAGAACCTAAAGGTTTAAAACGGATTGAAAGAAATAACTAAATAAACCTAAATCTCAGTACAAATGAGGTTCTTTTAAAGATTAAACCTCACTTTGGTGTTTACAAAAATCTTAATTGTATAGTGTATAGAGAGCTAACAATTACTATTGATATGGTTATTTTTGCAAACACTTCTGAAATAACTCACTATTATTTTCTGTGCTGAGATTATTTTTTTATAGGTCAAAATCTGGTATTATGCAAAAGCTTGATATTTTATCATTAATTCACCACACTACTTTCATCACTGGAAACACAAAAAATGCAGGTAAAACCACCTTCTTAAATTACCTTTTGCCAAGAATTCGTCAATTTACAAATCCGGTTATCCTTACCATTGGTATTGATGGAGAACAACAAGATCAGATTTTTGGTAACCCTAAGCCACAAATCAAAACAGAAATCGGTGACTACCTGGTGACTACAGAAAGTTCTCTGTTAAGTAGTGATGCGCTTTTTGAATGTCAGGAAGTTTTCCCTTATCAAACTGCCTTAGGCAGATTAGTTCTCATTCGTACTTTAAGATCTGGCTATATCGAATTAGTTGGATCAGAAACCAATCAACAACTAGCAGATATTATTGAATATTTAAAAGCTAAACAATTAAAAACTATCCTAGTCGATGGAGCTGTCAGTAGAATGACTCAAATTAGCTGTGACTCTCAGTCTAATTTTATCTATATCCAAAAAATTTCTCAAGAAAACAAAGAAAGTGAGCTGGAAAAATTGACTATTCTTTTTCTCAGCCAAGATTTCCCTCTTGCTAATGAAGAAATAAGGAATAAAACTGATAGTCTGATCCTCCAAGGGGCATTAACTGGGGGAGTATTAAAAAAAGTCCCAAAAGATATCAATCACTTAATTGTGAAAGATTTTACCAAAATATTTTTAACCTTACCAGAACTCAAAGGTTATTTAAAGAATAAAAAAATTTATTTAGAAAACTATTTTCCATTAAAATATATGGTTCTCATTTTAAGAGACCTTGATAAAAGAAGTATTGCCTTTTGGTTAGATTCTCAACACTTCAATCAATCAAATATACTATTCAATCCTTATGACAGCCGGGAGTTTCTACCATGCTAAAAAAGATTAACTCCTTTTGCCGAATGGCAGATTTTTTACAATACTTTCAACCTCTCACTCCCTATGGCAGAATGGTCAAAGATCATTTACCCTTTTATACTGATTCTAATATTTTAAATGCACACTTTGCAGACCAAGAACGCTTATTTAAATATTTTAAGCAAACTTCTACGGATATTTTAAAAATAGAATATGCATTAAAAAACATCCCTTACATTGAGCAACTAACTAAAAGGCAATATTTGACAGCTGATCTTTTTCTCATAAAAAAACTACTCTTTCATTTCAAAGCTCTTTCCAATATCATGCCAGACAATATAAGAGAAACTTTGAACATTTATTTTCAATCAGAGACCCTTTTAAAACTCCTATCCCTTGGCCAGGCACAGGAACAAACTTTTTATTTAAGTGAGCAATACAGTCATTCATTAAAAAAGGTCCGGACTGAATTAAAAGAACTACAAGAAGAAATACAAAAAGTAAAATCTGATATTCTGGATAAAATCTATCAGGAGACTAAATTAGATTTTCGTTTCCAGGATTTTATATTAATACCAGAAATAGCTGCAGTTCAATTAGACAAAAATCTGGTTTTCATGGAAGCTTATGATAGTCAGCAAGTGATAGCTAAACCCGTATTATCTGATGAGTATTTTAAATTATTAGCAAAAAAGGATAACCTTTCCACAGAAGAGAAAAAGGAAGAACGATTAGTCATTAAAAAATTATCTGAAGAAATAAAAAAAGAACTATCCCTACTGGCTCAATATTTAGAAGCAATAGAAAAACTGGATATTTTACTGGCTAAGGTCCGCTTGATGGATCAATTTAATATGACGAAACCAGAAATCATTCAACACGGCAAACCAATAATTATAGAAAAGGGCAACTGTATTCCTTTAAGCCTCCAATGTGAACAAAGAAAAACTTCTTACACACCATTAGATGGAGATTTTCCTAAAAGAATCAATGTGATTAGCGGTTCGAACATGGGAGGCAAGACAGAATTACTACGGTCATTAGTCTTTTTTCAGCTTCTTACTCAGACAGGTTTTTACGTACCTGCAAAAACCTGGAAAACCCCCTTGTTTGATCATTTATTTATTATTGGAGAGGATACAGAATCCAAAATAGCTGGATTATCCAGTTTTGGTTTAGAAATTCATAATTTCATCAGCGCCTATGAAAACCATCAAAAAAGATGCTGTTTTTATGTTGATGAATTTGCCCGCACTACCAACACAAGAGAAGCAACAGCTCTTACACAAGCTGTTCTCAATTCATTTGCAGAGAATTCCCAAATATATGCTTTTTTCTCAACTCATTACACTGATCTGAGACCCCAATCAGAGCTTAATTTTTATCGCATGAAAGGCTTAGATCATAAACGATTTGAACAACAGCAAAAAAACAAAACCGATTTACCACTGGAAGAGAGAATAAAAAATATCAATCAATTTATGATCTACCAGTTAGTTTTAGATAATCAAAAACACAAGGATTATGATGCTTTAACCATAGCTAGTAATTTAGGCTTACCTCATGATATTTATCAAAAAGCCTGTCAATTTATAGGAGGACAAAATGAAAACAAGTAAATTAGGGCTTTCCTTGGAAAAAATTGCCCATGCCCGAGAACTGGCAGAACAAATTACAGCTCCAGTTCAGCAATATATAGAAAAGCATACGACCACCACTATTGAAAGGGCAACACTGCGCTTATTGGGAGCAGATCAGGTTGATTCAGAAGGAGTTCCTGTCCCTAATTTAATCATCTCAACTTTATCAGACCGAATTAATAGCGGAAGTACACGTTATTACATCAATGGGTTGTTAAAAAAAGGGATGGTTCCTGCAGAATTGAACCAGGCGATTGCAGATGGATTAGATATCACTACTTTAGATTTAGTTGATTTTCAATACCTGGAAGAAAAAGCCCAGGAACTGGTTAAAGGATTTAGTGACCGGGTAACAGGCAATGTTAAAATTCGAAATGACAAACTCAATAAATTCGGTGATCGGGCAAACTCCCCCTGGTTATATGTTATTGTTGCTACAGGTAATATTTATGAAGACACAAAGCAAGCACAAGCAGCAGCAATGCAGGGAGCTGATATCATTGCAGTAATCCGAACTACGGCGCAAAGTCTTTTAGATTATGTCCCTTATGGAGCTACAACCGAAGGTTTTGGGGGAACCTATGCAACCCAGGAAAATTTCAAGATAATGCGGGCTGCATTAGATGAAACAGGTGATAAGATTAATAAATATGTTCGTTTAGTAAATTATTGCTCTGGCCTCTGTATGCCAGAGATTGCAGCAATGGGCGCCTTAGAACGATTAGATATGATGCTCAATGATTCCATGTATGGAATTTTATTTCGCGATATTAACATGTACCGAACTTTTGTTGACCAAAACTTTTCCAGAATGATCAATGCATTTGCTGATATTATCATTAATACCGGAGAAGATAATTATCTTACCACTTCTGATGCCTATGAAAAAGCTTATACTGTTTTAGCTTCTCAGCTGATCAATGAAAACTTTGCGACTCGAGCTGGAATGCCCAACCGATTAATGGGATTAGGTCATGCTTTTGAAATGAACCCCACCAAGAAAAACGGTTTTTTATATGAATTAGCTCAAGCTGAAATGGCACGGGAGATTTTCCCAGAAGCACCTTTAAAATATATGCCTCCAACAAAATATATGACTGGTGATGTATTTAAAGGGTATGCAATGAACACTCTTTTTAATTTTGTTGCACAGGCTACTGGCCAAAGCATCTTATTGTTAGGAATGTTAACTGAAGCGATTCACACTCCATTTATGCAAGACCGGTATTTAGCCATTGCCAACGCCCGCTACGTACTGAACAATATAGCTGATTTTGGTAATGATATTGAGTATAAAAAAGGTGGAATTATGGCAACGCGAGCACAAGAAGTGCTGGGCCAGACTATTTCTTTTCTGGAAGAAATTAAAGAAAAAAACCTTTTGGATGCTATTGAGGATAAAATGTTTGCCGATATTAGCCGTCCAAAAAATGGCGGCAAGGGCCTGGAAGGTGTTTTTGAAAAGAGCAGTGATTACTGGAATCCAGTTGAATCATTTTTAAAAAAACAGTTATTAACTAAAGGAGCTGCCTTATGATGATAAAACCTTATGGAGATACCTTAAATGATGGAGCAGTACAACTCTCCTTTACCTTACCTGTTGAAAATTCTGCTAAAGCAGAAGAAGCAGCCAAACAATTTACTCACAAATTAGGATTTTCTGATTGTGAGGTCGTTCATAGTAATAAACTAACTGATGGATTTACTTTTTTTGTTGTCTATGGCAAAACTCAACACTCAATTGATTATGACCGCATCGAAGTAGAAGAGCAGGAAGATTCCATGGATTACTATCAGGTCAATGATTATATAAAGGAAAATATTAAACGTAAAATTTGTGTTGTCGGTGCCTGTACAGGAACCGATGCTCATACTGTTGGTATTGATGCCATTATGAATATGAAAGGTTTTGAACAACATTATGGATTAGAACGATATCCCATGATTGATGCCCATAATCTGGGTGCTCAAATTACCAATGAAACTTTATTGGAAAAAGCACAGGAACTAAAAGCCGATGCACTATTAATTTCTCAAATTGTTACTCAAAAAGAAGTTCACATTGCTAATTTGACCAATTTGATTGAACTGCTAGAAGCAGAAGGATTGCGTGCAAAAATGGTTGTAGTCATTGGAGGCCCAAGAATCAGCAACAAACTTGCCCTGGAATTAGGTTTTGATGGCGGATTTGGCCGGGGGACCTACCCGGAAAATGTTGGAGATTTCATTGCTAAAAAAATGGTGGAAAGAAAACTGTTTTAACCAACAATAAAGAAAACATATTAACCACGAAGTTCACAAAAAAAGAAAAAGATGAAAAATAATTAAGAAAAAAAGATCTTCATAAAAAATAATTTGTTTTATCTATCTTTGTTTTTTATTAAAAATCTTACTTTATTCTCTGTGCACTTCTTGTTCTTCGTGGTTTTTAACTTTATATATAATCCTTGATTAATTTAACTGTGACTTGATAATATCTACCTTTTAATTAGCTGCTCTCTTTTTGGCCCTACAGAGATATACTTAATATTGGCTTCTACTAATTCTTCGATTTTTTCAATATAATTCCGGGCATTTTGAGGGAGATTTTTAAATTCTCGCACATCAGTTATATCTTCTGACCAGCCAGGTAAAGTGATATACTGTGGTTTTGCCTGATAGAGTTTTTGGGTAGTAGGGAATTCAGTTAATTGTTCATTCTCAATTTGATAGTGAGTACAAATCTTTAACTCCTCTAATCCGGAAAGCACATCCAACAGGGTAAGAGCTAACTCTGTAGCAGCAGTTATCTGACAACCATAGGAACTGGCAACAGCATCAAACCAGCCTACCCGTCGGGGCCGGCCAGTGGTAGCACCAAATTCTTTTCCCTGATTTCTTATTTGATCTCCTGTAGCATCAAATAACTCGGTAACAAAAGGCCCTTCTCCAACACAAGTAGAATAAGCTTTCATCACACCAACAACTCTTTTTATTTGCTGAGGAGGAATCGATGTTCCTGCAGCAGCATAAGCAGGGATAGGATTGGATGAAGTAGTATAGGGATAAATCCCAAAATCTATATCACGTAAAGCACCTAACTGGCCTTCTAAGAGAATTTTTTTATCCTCTTTTACTGCCTTATTTAATACTGGGATGACATTCTGGATATATGGCTGCATTTTCTGCCCAAAGCAATAACCCCACTCTACCATCTCATCCACATCAATCTCTGGTTTTTTATAAATATGTCTTAACATTTGATTTTTATAGTCCAGATTATTTTTAATTCTTCCATATAAATAATCTTTATTTAATAAATCACTCGCTAAAATTCCAATCTTTAGATATTTATCACTATATACTGGAGCAATTCCCTTTTTGGTAGAGCCAAATTTTTTATCTTTTAAACGCTCTTCTTCATAAACATCAAATAGCACATGAAAAGGAAAAATAATATGACAACGATCAGAAACCAATAAATTTTTAATTGATCCAATAACTTTTTCCACACTGTCAATCTCTTCAATTAAAGCTTCAGGATTGACTACAGCACCATTGCCGATTATATTTACAGCATGAGAATTGAAAATGCCGGAAGGAAGCAAGTGAAGGGCAAATTTTCCTTGATCATTAATAACTGTATGACCAGCATTATTACCGCCTTGAAAACGGATCACATAATCGGCAGACTCAGCAAAATAATCCACCATCCGACCTTTTCCTTC
>JAKSBL010000727.1 GCA_022361115.1 Spirochaetota bacterium
AAATAAGAATTAGAAATTTTTTCATTTTTTACCTCTTTTTCATTTTTTCGTTTTTTTTTGCAATAATGAAAAACGATTAGATTGGTAATAATCTTATATTGAGAACATTATCAGCATCCAAGTGATCTGTAAATGGGAAAGAAGTCTCAAAAAAAGAAAAAAAAATCATGAGACCAAAGTACTAAGTAGTGATATGAAGTGAAATTATTGATTGAATAAATGAATCAGTTCAAATCTGGAGTTAATATCCAGTTTTTTATAGGTGTTGTAAATATGATTTTTGACGGTTCTTTCAGAAATAAATAGCTCATCACCAATTTCTTTGTTGCTTTTTCCACGCAGTATAAGCTTAATTATCTCTTTCTCCCGTAAAGTGATGCGGTGATTGTCAAAGAGAGTTGAGTTTGCAAAAAATAGATTCTTTTTTTTGAAATGCAATAATCCTTTATAATAATATACTAGGATAATAATGCTGATAATCATATAAAACAGAGGAAGCGGATTTAACTTGGTGTCAGGGATGATTCTATCCAGGATAAAGATGATCATGAAAAAGGAAACAATAAGCCAGAACGTTTTAAAAAGTTTTTTTTGAATATCATCTCTGATAGACTTGTATTTAATACCAAATACCAGGGAATTGCCAAAAAGTACACAATATGTGATCCACATTGTAAATTGATAAAAATTTTTTGATACAAAAATTTGAGCAAAGAAGGAATACACTATGAACAGGAGGGGGATTGCGGAAATGAGGAACATCAAAAGTTTGATCCCTAGCCAGATCTTATCATAAAACAACAGCAGAACAATTTTGGTTACGAAATATAACAATAAACTGATAGAAACTAGATCGGTATAGAAAATCAGTGGAACAGGAAGATAAGGATTGCCCAAAATATCATGCAAAAAGAAGTCGATAAATTGCATGAAACTCATTACAGAAAGAGACAAATAAACAATGAAGGCAGAAAAAAGTAATTTATTGTCAGTTTTTTTTAAACTTAACAACAATATCATTAAGATTGAAAAACCAGGTAAAATGCTGATGAAATAATAGAAATACTCAAAATATTTAAGATAAGTCATCTGCAAATTATTCACCTGTAAACATCATTATTACAAAGCTCCATTCCTGAACACATTTTTATTGATAATTAATAAAGTCATAATTGGGGTTAAAATGCATTTGTAAATGGAAAAATATGAATCAGGATCAATGATAAAAAATTCTATCATTGATGTCAACTGATTCCAACCCAAAAGTGTACAATAAACCGATATTCAGAGTGTGTCAAGTATATTGTATAAACTGTGTGATTCGTAATTATAATATCATAAATGAAAAATATTACTGAAAACCTGGAATCTTTAGCACTTGCTGCCTGGGGTCAAGAATTTCAGTAATATAAGAATAATAAATTTACAATTTTATTGAAATTTAGGAAGTTATGTGATAAATTATCCAGAGTTAATACATTGTATATAAAAAAACTGACTAAATAATTTATTAAATGGACTTTTGATATGAATAAAATCTTAGCTATAGGCTTAATTTTCTTAAGCTTGTCTGCCTTTGCTGAAAAAGATGACTGGGATGATTGGGATGACAGCCTCAACGGCTCAACTTTTTATGATTATAACCCTTATAATCCTTATCAATATCAAACCTCTACCAGAACCCGAGGCTTTTACACAGCTGATAAAGATAACATCGGTGTTACCACCCGCTGGGAAAGAGAAATCGTTTCTAATATGATGAAAGACAAATTTGTTGATCATCAAATCAAAAGTAATGGAGCAAAAGTCA
>JAKSBL010000237.1 GCA_022361115.1 Spirochaetota bacterium
AAAGAAGATTTTTATACTAATGAGAAAAAAAGACGTAAAGTCGTCAATAATTTTGATTATTTCATTAATGAATACATCGTTTACTTGAGTACACAACAACAAAGTCAATAATTATAATAGTCATTATATATGATGCATTCACTTTGTGATTGCATCATTTTTTTTATCTTTGCCAGGATCTAAACCATGAAGAAATCTTCTTACCCTTTTTTAATTTCCACACATACTAATGGTAAAGAGGTCCTGCAAATTAATGGAAAAATGATCCATTCTCGCTATCACCCGGAAAAAGAGGGTGAAAATTTTAAATATCCCGGAAATCATTTAATTGCTGTTTTTGGTATAGGTCTGGGCTACCATTTAGCTAATATCATCAAAAATAATCCGCAATCCTATTTTATTATTTATGAACCCCATGAACAATTATATCAACAACTGATAAATAATACAAATTCATTGGATCTCCTGAAAAAAAAACAAAATCAAATATTGCTGCTTACACAAGTGGATCAATATAGTATTTTTCATTTTATTTATCAAAACCAGCTTTTTCTCAATAGCCGCATCTATTCTTACTCCAATCCAGGCTACCAATCACTTTATCCTGCTGAAGAAAATTTATTTTTGCAAGCTGTTAAAAAATCATTTGAACAGAATATTCAGAATACTATTACGTCTATTAATTTTACCCCTTTGTGGACAAAAAATATTATTTACAATTTAAAAAAAACCAGTGAAATTCCACTGGTTATGATAAAGCCGATAATAAAGGATAAACAATTAGCTGTTATTGCCGGAGCTGGGCCTAGCTTGGCAAAGGATATAAGTCTCTTAAAAAAATATCGTGATAAATTTACCCTTTTTGCTGTGGATACAGCTTTAAAACCGTTACGTGCTCATCAGCTGGAGCCTGATTTTATTATTTCTTTAGATGGACAAATATATTCACAAGAAGATTTTTCCTTCACTAATACAACAGATACTTATTATCTATTAGATTTAAGTTGTTATTCTTCTCTTCCTGTATCAAACAACAAAATGGGCTTTACCATGTCTGCAAGCTTCATCAATCATAGTATCCTCCATAATATTGATAAAAATATCACAAAAAACATATCATTGATTGAAACAGGAGGAACTGTTGCTGATTACACTTTAAATATTGCTGTTCATCTCGGATTTACACATCTCTATTTAAGTGGTATTGATTTATCATTTCCTGATACCCTCACACATTGTCAATTTTCTCCTTATCATGAACGCCAATTAAGAATACAGAATTATTTCCAATCACCACTGACTCAATCAGCCCAAATGATAATGAAAAGACAGCTTTTTCAGGCTGAAAATAAGCTTGAAGGCCGATCTATTCTTTCTGATTTTGTTCTGGATAACTATGCAACATACTTTTCAATTTTTGCTAATCAAAATTCACAGATGCAGTTTTATTATTCAAAACATCCAGGGTTAAAACTCAAACATTTTCAACCAATTAATTTTCATGAACTTGTTTCTCAAACAAACACCAAACGCTATCATTCAGAAGATCTTTTAGCAGCTTCAAAATTAACCACTATTTGTCACAAAGACCTGTTATTCTCTTTTGAAACTCTGGCCAATAAATTATATGAAACATCCGTAAGATTAAGTAAACTGCTAGAGGGAACTAATTTTGAACAAAATACTCCTGATAATATTTTTCAATATCAACAATTTTATCAAAATATCCATGATGAGTTCCCATTTCTCATTCAGTACAGTTTGATGACTGAAATGATACTAAGTAAAAAGGGAATTACTCAACAGCATTCGCTTTGGTACAAGCACATTTTTTTTAAAATATTGCAATCTATTTACTATACCATCCGAGTTTTACAGAAAACATTTAACTAATCCCTTCAAATCTCTACAAAAAGTATTCTATTTCAGACTTTACTCATTGAAAAAAAAGGATTACCGATACTATAGGTAGAAAATTGTAAGGAGATTTAAAAATTCTTTTTTTTTCAAATAATTGCAGTATAATATCATGAAGAATGATAATACCAACCAAAAATAACATTAAAATCATATATAAAGATAAAATACGTAAATGAAAAGATTCTTGATTATTTTAGCACTCTTGTTTTGCACTTCACTATTTGGTTTTGCTCAGCATACCTGGGATAATGCTGGGACTAATACAGAATGGGATGACGGCGGAAACTGGACAGGACCAGCTGGTTATCCTCAAGACGGAGATAATGCAGTTATCAGTACCAGAGCACCAACCTATACTTGTACCTTAGACAGTATAGAGGAATGTGATGATCTCACCATTAATGGAACTGGTGAATTAGATCTGAATACCAATCAGTTAACGATCGAAAATCTCATTATGTCGGCAGGTGATATTGATTTAAATGGTGGAACTCTGATTATTACTGACGGATCATCTAATTCCCTGACTGGCGGAACCATTACTTTTAATGGAGGAACATTAGATGCCTCAGGTATAGATATTGAATTAGACGGGATGACTCTTGATTTCACTGCCGGAGGAACCCTAATCTGTCGGGATTTTACATTGACCACCGGAACTGTTACTGCTGGAACGGGAACTTTTCAGATTTCCCGAGACTTGACTTTTGATGGCGGGACTTTTACCAATAGCGGAAACTCAATCATTGAAAAAACTGGTACCAGCAGAATGGATTTTAGAGATAGTGTTGGAGTCACATTAGATCATTTAGAAACATCAGGTACTGGTGATATTCGACTATATAATACCATAAATATTAGTGGTGATTTAACTTTTAACAGCACGACAAACTTTGACATGGAAAATCAGGATCAGGCAGCAAGTATTGCTGGAGATATCACTTTTTCTGCAGCTGGCACCATAGAGATTGGTGATGCAAACCTTACTATTAGCGGCAGTACGATCAATTTTACCAATGGTAATTTTAATGACAATGGTTCTGGAATTATGATTTTTGATGGTACAACTCAAACCTTTAATCCAGCCGGTGAAACTTTTTGTGATATCCAAATCAATGATAATGTTGATGTGACTCTTGCTGCTGCTCTGACTTGCGGAGATTTGACGATAAATAATACCGGTACTGCCGGTACTTTAACCACTTCTGGTAATGATATTACCAGTTGTACAATACTAACGATTGCTGGAACTCTTGATTGTTCAGCCGGAGGTTCGGTTACAGCAACTGGAAATTTAAGTATAGGTACGAGCGGTTTTTTTGATGCAGACAATCAAACGATCACTATTGGAGGAGATTGGGATAATAATCGCGGAGATGCCGGTTTTGATGAAACCGGAACTACAGTTGTCTTAAATGGCGCTGGCGGTCATTCTTTAGATTCTAGTGATGCCACTCAAGAGGCTTTTAATAATCTTCAGATTGAAAATGGCAGTTATGTAGTGGATATTAATGCAGGAAACCTAGTAAATATCGGGGGTTGGTTATTATTAGATAGTGGAGCTACCTTAGAATTTTCTACAAACGATGATGGCATGACAGTAGATGGTGATATTACAGCTCAGGGCGGCGGTACACTGGTAATTGGAGATAGTAATTTCACTGCAAATGGAGATGATATCAATTTTACAGGCGGTAATTTTACTGACAGTGGTTCTGGAACCTTTGTGTTTAACCGTTCCGGTACTCAAAATCTTACTTGTGCTTCAGAAAATTTATGTGATATTCAAATAAGTAATGGCAGTAATTTAACTTTGCAAGATACATTTTCCTGTGCTTCTTTAACAATTGATTCAGGAAGCAATTTAAATGGAAATAGTCAAATTTTAAATATTAGTGGTGACTGGACAGATAATGATGCTGATGGGTTTGATGAATCCGTTACAACTGTCATATTTAACGGTACTGGAACTATTACTACAGCAGAAACTTTTTATGATGTTAATATTTCATCCGGAACACGTGATATTTCTGGCGGCATAACTCTTGATATAAATGATGATTTAACTATCAATGGAGGAACATTAACATTAACTCCAAATAACAATTCTGTAGATATTGAAGATGATCTCACTATTTCAGGTGGCGGAACTTTAGAAATAGGTAATGGTGATATCAATGTAGGCGGGAGTACAATTGATTTTACAGGAGGAACTTATACACAAACAGGAACAGGTGATTTTATCCTGGACGGAGGAGCCAGCCAGTCTGTAGATCCAGATGGCAATTCTATTGGTGATATACAGATAACTTCCGGAAGTACTTTAGATTTACAATCTGATTTAGATTGCGCTAGCATAACAATTGATGGAACTTCAGCATTAGATGCTAATGGGAATACTATTGACGTTGCTGGTGATTGGGATAATCAGAATGGTTCTGCTGGTTCATTTGTTCAAGCAGGATCAACTGTTGCTTTTAGTGGAACGGGAACTATCTATAATGATGAAGATTTCAATAATTTGACCATCACGGGGGGTACCCGTACAGTTACAGCTGGAATTACCCTGGCTGTGTCAGGAAACTTTGTTGCAGATGGATCTTCATCAGCTGTAACTTTAACTAGTTCCACAACGAGTGACTGGTTTTTAAATGTCACCACTTCTGCCATTGCCTATGCTAATCCCAATAATGTTTCAGCTTATTACTCTGATGCATCCGGTGGAATCACTATTGCCTCTGCTCATGCAGGAGGGACAATTGATGTCACTTGTACAAATTGGGATGATGATGGCCCAACGATTACTTCGAGAGAAACCATGGATGATGATCTGGATGGTTATATTGATTATATTCGAGTTACCTTTGATGAAAATATTGATGATAGTACATTTACTGGTAATGGTTTAACTGCAGATGTCAGTGGATACACTTTTAATTCACTGGTCACCAATACCCCAAATGAAACCGGAACAGCTGATGATGCTATAATTTATGTTCAATTTACTGAATCAGCAACTTTTGATACTGGCGATACACCTGATGTTGAATTTTTAGTAGATGCAGATTGGTGGGATGATCTCCGGGGGACCGATGGGAATTTGCTCTTTGCAGCTGATGAGGGAGCTGGAACAACACCTGCTGATGATGCTAACCCGGTTATTGGAGCAGTTTATATTGAAATTGACGACCCGGCAGGATTTGATTCATCTCCGCATTATAATGAAGCTGCTGATTCCTATTCAGCTCCAGGCGGTGTTACTTACAACATGTATGATCCAGGGAGTACAGCTAATGATCCAACCGACAATACATATCATAACATTTTAAGAATTGTCTTTTCAGAGGCAGTGAGAGCTTCTACAGGATTAGCATCCAATCCCGGTCCTTATGTTTTTACTGGGTGTCAAAGTACGGGAACCTTAGGTGATTTTAACACTCCTGTAGCTAATCAAATATTAGTAGATGGTTTAGGAACAATTGATAATTGCGATATCCAGTTAAGTTCTGCCGGAAATAATTTTATGCAGTTTGCAGATGACGAACAATTAATCATTCATATTGCTGGCTGGTATGATGGCAGTGAATATCCTGCCTACATCAGTAGTGCTTCTGTTGTACCAACCACAGGTGATGTTTTTATTACTCAAAATAATGCCGCAATTACAGATGCAAACGGCTTACAATTAGTGGACCGTGGAAATGTGAGCATGACAGAAAATACTGCCTGGGATATTTATCCTCCAAAATTTCGCTTTAATAACCTGGATCCCAATGAAGTAACAGATATTGATCAGGGAATTACTTATGGTTCTCCTTTAATTTATCGAGTTGAATTTATGCTGACAGAAGCGGTTCGGGATTTGGCAGATGGTACTGATATGACGAATGAATTTAATATGACATTTAATGATGATAATTCTACTGTAACTGGTTTAGAGTATTATACCGGCATCCAACGGCTGGGAGATTATATGAATATTTATGACGGGGTACCACCTTATACAGATGGAGATGCTCATGATCAGGGGTTTGCCATAAGTTTTACCTCTGTAACTGGAAAAAGTGAAGTAGTACAAATCATCTGGACATATTCACCTACTGACTCATCCAAATACATTTTTGATTTAAGAGGAAATCGACTGCAAGCCGTAGTGACTGATCAGCTCACTTTAGAAATAGCCCCTCCTTATATCAGTAAGACAATGGCAGCACCAGGCTCCAATCAAATTTATGTAGAATTTAATGAAGGTGTACAAAACAGTTCTGGCGGAGCTATAGAAGCTGCAGATTTTCAACTGGATACAGGGGATTCTATTTCCAGCATTGTTTCAGTGAACGGCTCTTCATCTCAATACATTTTTTATGCAAGCGGCACAACCCTTACCAGGGATGTGATTGCCAATAACTATATTCAATGTACCAATCCAACCAATGTTGAAGATTCTATTGGAAATTCCATGACCCCGGGAGATGACCACCGAATATCTGATGTCGGAATTAATTTCTTTTCTGAAATTGCTATGACCGATTTTGTCAATCAAGGTGCAAATTGGGAAGTCACGAAATTAGATGGATCTAAAAAAATTAATTTAGAAGATATGCGTCTGGAAGTTGATGTGAATGTTACGAATTATGACACCTTCCGCCCTTTACTTTATTATGATGTATTGGATAGCGACAGTGACAGTGAATACTGGGAGCCGGAAAACAACAGCCAGGATCGTTCCCTGGCTGCCCATGCATTGAGTTCAGGAAATTGGGAATTTAAAATTTCCTCATCAGATAGTGAGTTCACAGATGATGCTGTACTGTCAATGGTATTGAAAGTAGGCGATTTGTACTGTTATCAGTCAAAAGAAGACGTAGACAGTAGTAGTTTTAAGCCTCAAGATATTGAAGCTTATCAGATACAATTGAACACAACAGATTTTACTGAGAGTAGTGTCCTTATTTTTAATAATGTTATCAATCCAAATCAAAATGAAGAAGTAACGTTAACCTATCATCTGGAAAAATCCGGTCCAGTCAGTATTATGGTTTATGACCTGACCAGTAGGTTAGTCTGCATTTTAAAAACTGAGCCAGTAGCAGCAGGTGTCCATACCGTTAGCTGGGATGGCCGAAATAATAATGGAAAAATTGTCTCAAGAGGTGTATACTTTATTAGAGTAAGAGCCCCTGGTATCTCAAATCAAATCAGAAAGGTATTGGTGATCAAATAATGCGGGTATTTATCCTTTTATTGATATTGTTCCTCATGTTTTCTTGTCAATACGAAGATCCATTTGCCCAATACGACGGCCAGAATTTGTTAGCAGGTGATTCTGTTTCAGACTGGTCAACCTGTGATGGTATAACCATTACCACATCTGCTGAAACTCCTCCAGCTGGGTATAGTCAGGCCTACAGCCTTGAACTAATCAACCTTATTACTAATGGTACATTTGAAGGAAGCACCAGCACAGCTGATTGGACTAATCCAGAAAGTATTCCAGTTTCCCGTTTTTATGTTAAAACAGATGGAGCAATGACAGGTACAAATTACTTGTATCTCAATTTAATCAGAGATACTACTGAAGAAAGAATTTATGATACTTTTTCAGCAGCAGCTGGCGATTCTTATACTTTTAAATTTGATTACCAGCATATTTCAGGAGAAAAACTACAAATCAGTTATGGTGTAGGTGCAGCCGATGCTGATCAATTTACCTCAATTATATCTTCTGGCTCCAGCGCTACCCTTTTGTACAATATCCCCATTTTTACTACAGATGCCAATTATGAAATCCGTTTTGGTTTTGCCGAAACCCCGGATGATGCAGCTAATTATGAAGTGCACCTGGATGAAATTCAATTATTTATCAATTCAAACCATGCTATTGATACCCAGGTAAATAACTTTGAAGCAGGAGTCTACCAGTTATCTGTCTATGCTAAGCAAAATACTAATGATCAGCTTGGTTTAATACTTGGTTCAGAATCAGAAAATTACACTTTATCCAGTTCCTGGAAAGAATATACCTTAGAGGCTAATTTCAATGAGACATACAGTAGTATTGATATCAGTATTTTACCGACCTTTTCTAATGGAAGTGACAGTAATGCTGGTAGTATCTACATAACCGATGCTAAGCTCTATTTTCTCCCAGAACAAGCATATCCTGATAATTCCTGATTTTTTAATAATTCCTAAAAATTTTCTGTAACATAAATACTATAATCTTTAGTGAAAAAATTTTTAGCATCTTGTTCATATTCTCCCTTAATTAATCCATGAGTTAAAGCCTCGTCCAGTGAAAGGTATCCAAATAGCAGAGAAGAAAAGAGAGAAAAAGGGATAACATTAATATCTTTAAAAGGGACTTTTATCACTTTTCCATTTTCAATCGTATAGGTACCGCTATTCTCAAAAATCTGGGGATCTTGAACAGAAAAAACTATTTTGCCCTTATTGTTATTATTTTGCAATTTTAATTCCAATATTTCCCTAAGATTTAAAGGGCGAGCCATCCAATTATTATTAATCTGGATCATTGGTCTTTTCTCCTTCATAAAACAAGAGAAAGGGATAGCCGGTGAAGTATTCCATTCAACTTGAGAACATTGATCACGATGGCTTTTGATAAACTTTAAAAGTGAGAGAAATCCGTCTGGAGTTTTCCAGGCCATCCTGGTAATTTCCAATTTACTGGAAAAAGACTGAGACCGATTTAAATGATAATAGATATAGCCAATGGGTTGATGGTTTTCATTATATGCCAGATAGAGATTCTGATCAAATATCTTTAGAAATTGCTGATTTCGCTCAATACTCTTTTTTAAAGGAAGAATTCCAAAAGTATAATTTTTAATCCAAGTCTCATCAATTTCTGCAATATGATCAATCATTTCCGGACTCCCGTCATTAGGCTTTAATTTTCCTGTGGTAGAGAATGAATCCAGATCATGAGGAGTGAATTGATATTGAGTTTTCCCCCCAATATTTCCATAGCCCAAACGTTCATAAAATGTATATTTGAATGGATAGAGAATACTAATCGCAAACTTGTTTTCTTTCATATACTGAAAAGCTGCAGAAAAAAGATCTGAAATGAATCCCTGATTTCGTCCTTCTGGAGAACTCGTTACATTGCCTATACCAGCCATTTTCACCAATTTTCCCCATAAATGACATTGAAATTCTTTTACAAACATTCCAGCTAAAAGTGTTTCTCCTTCAAACATTCCAATGATTTGACAGCCTGGTTCAGTAACTGGAAAAACATAATCCAGCCAGATGTGACTATTGGCAAAACAATAGGCTTGCTGTTTTTTAAATTTTTCTTGAGTTGAGAGATCATTTAATTCCACAAATCGAATTTCCGGCATGGTTAAATCCTTAATTTTTTTTCATTAATAAATAAAAGTATAAAGTGCTATTAATATTTTATTTTTTACTCTGTATCATTTTCAATACTAAGATGACCTTGATGAGAGAAATGGTGATCCAATGACAGATGCCCTTCTTCATTTTCAATCTCACTTAAAGTTAATCTGCCAGAATCAACATGATCCAATCCTGGCTGGATCTGAGTAATAGCCTTTTGAGCAGTATTTTTTATCATTGGGTTTAACTGTTTCTGTTTTACCTGATATAGACTTTCTACTGCATCAATGGTTCCGCAAACTGCTAGTGTATCAATGATTGGACAGATCAAATCTGAAGGAGCAGCATTGAGAGAACTTACTAGTAACGGGCTGACTCTCTTATCTTTAAACTTTTGAAAGGCCTTTAATAAACTTAATGCAACAGGATAATCGAGGTTGGCTTCATACATCTTCATTAATATGGACAGGCTTTCCTTATAATTACAAGCAGTAAAGTATTCGATAATCTCAATTCTTTGTGAACGATAGGTTGACTGATCAGGTAATATTTCTAATAAAAACTTTTTTCCCTCTTCTCCAAAATGCTGGGCAGCAGTTATTCGGACTAAACTCTCCGGGTTGAAATTCATTAAATGTGAAACAATTTTATCTATTTCCTCATTCCTCTTAAAATGTGTCGTGATTAAATTTAAATAATTTAGTAACACATCTTTTAAGGTCTCAGTTTTCAATATCTGGATAATTCGGGTTCTTTGGTCTCCCTGACTGGTTAAATTGGAAACTAAAGCAAGGATTTCATCAATCTGTTCAACAAAATCTGATTCGTTTTTAAAGTTTCTCTGAGGAGCATAAAATGTTAGGTCTTTTTCAGTCAGAACAAACTCATCATTGTAAGAAGCTATATTATGAATTTTTTTTCGGGTATCTTTATCCAGTAAAGCTAATACATCAATATCATGATGTGCTTTAATGAGCATTTCCTGATCAAACCAATGTGCACCGGTAAGGACATCTTCACCCTCAATGAGTTTTTTTAATTGAGTCATCGTTGTTTCCTTTGATAGATGAAAATTTCCCTGACAAGGTGTATGAAACTCTACTGAAAATACTAAATATTTTGTTTTGTTACAAGTAATTTTGGTAATTTGAAAAAAATGATTGTCTATCCTGCCTGAAAAATTCGGTTCCTCCGGCCACCCCTGTTCCTTTTGCTTACAATTGTAGCGATCTGCTAGTTTTTTAAAAATCTCATAAAAATGCAGTTTCTCTTGAAAAATAAATTTTTTACTAAATGCAAACAAAAAAAATAAAACAAGAATGATTATGATTAAAAAAACAACAATCATCATCATAATTTACCCCTTAACTTTTGAATAGGAATTACTCTTTTTCATTTTCACTGATACTGAGATTACCTGCTGATGAATTTAAATCAACAGACAGAGATAATCTTCCCTCTTCAGCTTCTCTATCACTGAGACTTAAACGTCCGGCTTCTGCACCTTTCAGTCCCTGCTGAATTTGGGAGATTGCTTTCTGAGCTGCATTACTGGCAATTGGATTTATATGACTTTTTTTAAATTGATAGAGATGCTCAACAGCATCAATGGTTCCGCAAACTGCCAGCGTTTCAATGATTGGAATATATAAATCAGAAGAAGCTGTTTTTAGTGATTCTACTAACATATTGGCTATACTCTTATTCTGATAATTTTTAAAAACTTCCAAAAGAGCCAGTTGGAGCTCTTTAGAGTCATCGGTTTGATACATTTTTACTAATCGAAATAGGAGTATCCCTAACAGGACCAGAACGTAAACTGATGCAATACCAAAAAAGAACATAATGAATTAACCTTGCCGATAGTTTTAGCTGTATATAAGTAATAGTATTATAAAACAATGAAATAAACAAGTAGAATGTCCTCTAACCGGTACAAGTGCTTCAGCAATGTCAACAATAAAAAAGGCTATCTGGTTTAACACTCAGATAGCCTTTTACAAAGTATCGATTAATTAGAACATTTATAAATTCTCAAATTATTTGCAATTTATCCTCAATACTAGTGGATCATGATCAGAAAAACGGTTATTTACATGATATTCACTATTGATATGAACAATATCCAATGAGGGACAGAGATGGGTTGTTATATGATTAGAAACCAGAATATGATCTAATACCTGAGAATTTCCTTTGTAAATATAAGTATACTGCTCATTTAAAGGTAATGTTTCAACCAAATTTGTTAATACAGAACCTTTCAGGGTTGTTAAAGGCTGAGAGAACTGAAAATCATTTAAGTCACCTAGTACAACAATATTTGCATCACTTTCAATATCTAAAATATCCTGGACAAATCCATTTACTACTTGAGCCTGCAAATTTCTCTGGGTTTCTGAGGCTAAAACGGGGGGCTGTTGAGAACCATATAAACTATCATCTCCGCCTTTGGAATTAAAGTGATTTACAATGACATAAATTTTTTCTCCATCAAAATGAAACTCACCAACTACTGGTTTACGGCTATCATCAAAAGCTGCATTTGTCGGATCAATTCTACCTGGGCTAAAAGAAATTTCAGCCTCTCCGCTTCCTAAATCACTGACAGTGGTAGCAGCAGTTGCGGTTCCTCCGGCTCTATCTATAAAAGATACATTGGCAGGATTGAAAATAAAGCCGCAGCGTATATTTCCGCCTCCCCAGCCACCGTCACTATTGTTTCGAGGAGCAATATCTCGGAATTCATAAACCGGCCCACCAGCTGCAACAATTGCATCAATAATAGCCTGATAGGTTGCTGCTGCATCTACTGTTCCATCATCTACTTCTGGCCCATTATTATCCATGATTTCCACTAAACCAACAATATCAGGAGAGTTAAGGTTATTAAAAATATCCTGAGCAATACCATTGATCTGCTCTGAATCACTCACTGCTGAGAGGTTTTGAACATTATAACAGCCAATAGTGAGGTGAGTACTGTCACTTTCTAAAGTAGTTACTTCTTTAATCAGCGCAGTAGTAGAAGAAGTTAATGGATCAATCGCATACAATTTATAGTACTCATAAGAATAACCAATAATACCAGTAATTTCAGTAAAAACAGCTCCGTTATTTGCCAGAGGCATATCACTTTCATCAGTATAATCACCATTGAGGATAATAATTTCTGGATTATAGTCATCACTTTGTAATAACATTCCATCCCGGATAGTTTTAACAGAAACATTATCTCCATTATCTGGAACAATAGCAATCTCATAATCTTTTGATGAAGTATATAATTTAGTAGGCCCAACAACTAATGCTTGATTTACTTGCACCAGCATACCTTCTAAACTTTCATAAAAATCCAATCCATCATTTTCAGGATCAAATTCAGCTAGTGAGTCATCACAAATAACCTTTCCAGGAGGTGTTCTTCCAGCAATTCCAATAATAGTGGCTTCTGGTAAATCATTACCTGATGAAATCACCTCTACAGATGGTGATGAAATTTGAGTGATGGATAAATTACCACTATCTGTACCACCAGGAAAATACTCATAAACCGTACCAGATACAGCAACATGATCCCCAATAGAATAGGAATGAGTAGTTCCCATATAAACGTATATCCCTTCAGAAGTAGCAGGATCATCATCCGGAGTGATACTCTGCAGATAAAAACCTTTTGCTAAAACCTGAGTAATAATTCCTTGAACATTGTTTACTGAATCACCCAGTTTGGGAGATGTATGGGCAGCACCTTGAATTTCACTGATTAAATCACCAGAAAAATTAGTTAAAGCTGTCCAGTCATCTTTTGAATTACCATCAATTATTCCTTCTTTTAAACCCGCCCCACTGGTTACTGTAATATCTTCCAGATCGAAAGCACCTGCTAAAGTAGCATCCGGCCATAATTCATTAGTAACAGCAGTTTCAATAGTGGTTAATGGATCTGCTGACAACCAATAATCAGAAGTATTTTTAGCAGTATTATAAGCAACAAGATCAATAATATCTCCAGCTTCACTTTCCAGCCAGATAATTCCATACTTTTCACTTATTTCATAATTGTTGGTTGTTTTATAATCCCAAAGATCACTATTATTATCTGTAATAACAGTATCAGTCTCTCCAGTATATTCATCTGCATGACAGCGAATGGTTTGACCATTACTTAAAGACCAGTTCTCTATATCAGAGGCAGACATTTGTAAATTGGTATATTTATAATACCCGGATTTTAAAGTCCAATTACCAAGATCAGCTAATCCATCAACATCATTGATCAGAATATCAATCCAGACAGCATCACCTTGCTGCAATGCACTCTCTTCGTCTGGAATAAATGCAGAAATTGAGAGGGGCTGCAGCGGGTCCTGTTCTTCTCCATTGACTTCAATAACTACAGCACCAGGAGTCACACTTAAAACAGTAATATAACCTGGGACTAAACTAAAAGCATATGGACCTTCGGGAGTACTGTTTTCTACACCTTCACCATCAATGTAATAATGCACCAGATGAAGCTTGTAGTTCCCTGGAGTTTCTAAAATAAATTCGAATTCATCTACCCCTCCATCTTTCACCCATTGAGCAGTTGCTAACTCATTGGTTCCACTCTCATCCTTAATGATGATATCCATCTTTGTCACAGCATACAGCTCTGAGGAAATGGAGCGACTAAGTGATTCTGCCTTAACCGCTAATTTTAATGAAACCTGACTCCCCTGAGGATTTTGAGAAGTGGTTCCATCATTATTGCCAGAATTATTTCCGGTCATAGAACAGGATGATAAAAACATCCAGACAGCTAGCATAGCTGTAATTAGCACCTTTTTCATGTTTCTTCCTTTTTCTTTTTTTATTAAAAACCACTCAATTCAAAATAGAATTGATCTGGTGGTTTCCCAAAAGTATATAGGTATCCTGACTGGCATTTTTAATAAAATAATGCCATTTGTCTACAATGTAGAATAAAAATTAGTGTCTTTAATCTAGTGTTGGATAATTAGAAATTGAAACTAGTTACAAAACTTTTTAAAATAAAATAGCAAGTATTTATTAATTTTATTTAAATAATCCGTTAATTAATAAAAATTTGCTACCCATTTAAACAATACATATATTAACCAAAATCATATCATGAAATTTCCAAAAAGTAAAATGCTTTTTTTACAAAATTAATATTTTTTTTATATAAATTTCAAATTCCGGGACAAAAAAAGACAGGTTCTTAAAACAACCTGTCTTTATTGCTTATTTACAAAGTGTTATTTTGATAGATAAAACTCAACACGTCGATTGATTTTCATTTCCTCCCGTTCTTCTTTAGTCATGTCAGCTCGGACTTTAATGATCTGATTTTCAAAACCGCGACCTTTTACCGTCATTCGAGACATGCTAATGCCTTTTCTGGAAAGGAGTTTGGCAATGGTAAAGGCTCGATCCTGAGATAATTTTAAAGCACGCTCTTCAACAGATTTGCTTAAATTTACACCATATTTATTAGCATAACCTTCTAGCAATATTTTATGGGTAGGAAATTTTTTTAATGCCTGGGCCAGTCGATTGATAATTTCTGTATTCTTTTTATCTGATGTCATCTGCGGACTATTTGGCCGAAAGTTAATACTGGATATGCGGATTTTATACCGGCCATCTGGCAGTTTAATAACCAGAATATCAATTGGAATAGGCGGAAGTTCTTTAGTTAATACATTCCCTACTGTATCTTCTGCGATAATAGTTACCGGATAATCTTCGATGCTTTCTACCAGCAGCCCTTTATCACTTTTACCATCCCAGGTAATCTGACCGGTTGGCTCGCCTTCTCCAGTAAAAGTTTTAAAAACCCGTTGTTTATCAGGAGAATAGATTAATAACTCCCATTTTTTAATTGGTGTTTTTTCTTTTACTTCAGTAATAGAATAAACTAACTGATCATTTTCGCCATCATCATCTGGAGAAAAGATTTCAACATTTCTTTTTACATCAACTACTGGCGGAGTAATATCTAAAAGAAAAGCCTCACCAGTAACCATTGAAGTCGTTCCATGGAAATAATTAACCTTTAAATGCGGAACATACATTCCTTCCACTGGGTCATTTCCTTCATTGCTCTTTCCATCCCAGACAATGGTAGATGGTAAATCACTATTTTCTTTATTGCTGAAGATCACTTCTTCCGCTTCATTCACTAAAGCTAATTCCCAGCTAACTATCTGGTTTTCAGTCTGAGTTTCTGATGTCAGTGTAAAAGTTTGTTGATCAAACTGACCGTTTTCAGAAGGGCTAAAAATAGGGTATTGATTAGTTACGGAAACTGGTGTTTTTTCAGTATAAATGGCTACCATATTTTTTTCCGACTGAAATTCATTACCTGCTAAATCCGTACAAGAAAGAATATAGTAGTAAGTTCCATCAGGGCTTAATTGATCATTATCATCCTTACCATCCCAGGAATATTGAGCCGGTATGGACTGTTCCCAAACAATGGTTTTAACCGCATTGTCTTGTTCATCAACCAGTACTCCTGTCCAGGCAGTTTTTTCTTCACTAGCTTTTTGATCAATATAAGTTTTATCTTTCACTTCATTATTGTCTGGAGAAAAAACAGCAGGTGATATAGAAATTTCAGCGCTTGGTTTAGTCACATCAATTTGAAAAGACTGGCTTTCAACTACTGGGTTGGAACCATCATCATAAACAACAGAGAGACGCCCTAAATAAAGGCCCTCTGCAGCTGTCATATTCTTGTCCGTCTTACCATCCCAGGTTAATTGATTAGGAATATCTCTGCCATTAGTAATCTTATTGACTAGTTTATTATTTTTATCTACTATACTTAATTCCCAGGTACTGATATTACTTTTATCTTTCAGTGTTAACTCAAAATCAATGGTATCTTTTTTACCATCTCCATTTGGGGAAAAAAATCCTTCAGCTACTTTGATCTCTACAGGGTATTCTTTTGTACTCAGCTTGATATCCGGAATAGTCTCTTCAAAATAATTTCCTCCCTTATCTGTGGAGTGAATTTTAATAGAATAATATCCGTCTTCTGCTAACTGACTATTATTATCCAGTCCTTTCCATTCAAAACTCAGATCTTGTTGATTTGGCAAGTCCGTTTTAGCAACCATTGCTAACTGGTTATTCAAAATTTCAATTACCCACTTCTGGTCTTTATTAGCTTTAAGCAGGTATTCTTCTTTATCCATCACAGTCGTAAGATCCAGTAATAAACTGTCCTTTTTGCCATCTTCATTAGGAGAAAAAATGGCATTGGTTAATTTGTATTCTGCCTTGGGTTTGACTGTATCAATAATAGTAACTAATTTATCTTTATCAGTTAAAGTTACAATATTTCGATTATTATCCATAACAATAAATTTAAAAAAATATTGTCCGTCTTTTACTTTATTGCCTGCCTCATCTGTACCATCCCAGACAATTTCTGTTGGATATTCAATACTTTCTTTTGGATGAAACCCTTTTTTCTGAAGATCAGCCAGGTTTCCTTCTGATTTTTTAGTTTTTATGACCTGATCATTGGCATCTAAGATATCATACTGCCAGTAACGGATAAAATGATCAGTTTTAATATTTAATGTTAATTTCAGCTCATCTTGTATTCCATCCTGATTGGGACTAAATACTTCATAGTTAAATGAATAGTCCACTTGAGGGGGAACGGATTCTTTTTTACACCCGGATATCACCAATATCAACAGGCTAAATAAAAACAAGTAATGTAATATCTTTTGCATTCCTGTCTCCTTTTTAACAATATATCTTTCCATAATGTCCGCTTCTTTTGCTAATTTACAAATTAGCTTATGTCTTCATAAACATTAATAGAGCAAATGTCAAGGAAATGACACTTTTTACCCTTTTTTTTAATCTTTTTTTAAGATTTTCTCCTCGATTTTCTCCTCAATCGTTACTATATTGATAAGAGCTTGATACAGATTTATCTGCCTGTCAAAGAGCTTTTCCCATTCCTATGGATGTACTTCTGATATAACTTGTGGGAATCAGTGTCTTTTATGTAAAACTCACCTCAATGGAGGTGAGTTTTTTGGGCATTTATATAATTTGACAGTTGATTGATTAAAAAGTTTCATTATTTATTATTATTTTAATCTCTCAAACGCATGGAAGTAGGATTTGTTGAGGTTTCTGGAGATTGAATCAGTACTGCTGCTTTTTGATTAGTGGAGAATGTAGTAGCTGCTCTCTGGATATTTATTTTTGTATTGGAATATTCATAGGCTCCCATGGACCAACCCATTTGGCTTGAATTATCTAATGGTGATCTGGAAATCGATCGAAGATCCTCTGTATATCCCCAATTCAAAAAACCATGAGCTCCATTGAGTCCTCCCTCTGCTATAGTAAGAGGAGTCAATGAAGACAACTGCCAGTTATTGTCAATATAAGTTACAATGTTGTCATCAAGTCCATCAATATCAACAAACATTGGATCACTACTTTGATTACCTGATGATAAATACGTGTCATTCTGGGTAGTTAAAGTGAAGTTATTAAGATCATCTGCAGTATAGAGCACTATGGATTGATCAGAATCATAATATAATCCATCGGAACAATTGTGTAGATTGTTGTTTTGCAATAATTTTGGATCAGAATCATTATCCCATTCATATATACCATAAGCCGATGTTCCATCTAAAATAAAAAGAATATTATTTTGAATGATTGGATTAGTTAGAATATAATCGCCTGTGTCTGGATCATAATCTGCCATATTTGCAATGCCCATGGAAACACTGATACTATTTGAACCGCCGTTAATCGTGTTGTTTCTCAATACTGGTGAGGAAGCACAATTAAAAATTCCCATAGAATAATCAGCATTACCACCATCTAAATAGTTATTATAAATAACAGCAGATGATTTGGTATCATTATATATTGCAAGGGATTGAACCCCTGCTATTGCTCCAAAAATATAATTGGCTTTAATAATCGGACAGGAGTTTTTATAATTATAGATAGCAAAGCTGGTCTCAGTGTCTCCGCCAATTATAGTGCAACTCTGAATGACTGGATGAGAGGATTGAAAATTATACATTGCTACTGAATTTACACCACTACCTCCAAAAATTGTACAATTCGTAATAGTTGGCGATGATTGATCTTTATTAAAAACTGCAAAACTAATATCTCCCCCTCCCCCATTTATAATAAATCCATCAATAATTGTTTGTGTTGAAATATCTTCTCCAAGGAAGGCACAATTTGGGTTACTGATTGATCCTCCAGTGGTACTGGTGTCTTGAATAATGGTTTGATACATCTGATAATCTCTGATTTCCCAATCTGCTGCAGAATAACCTCCATATAAAGAAATTTTATCACTTAACACTACAACTGGCAATTGAGCAGATTGAAAATCTTGTTCATAAATTCCCTGGGCTACATAAACATTTCCCTGGTTTGAATTTTCAATAATATAATCAATCGCACCCTGAATAGTCTCTTTTGGTAAAGATTTGGTACCTGGATGATTATCATCACCTAAAGTTTGATGGACATAAATTTCCAGAGGTAAAGATTGATCGGAAGAAATGATTGAGTCTTCCTGTTGATTTTGAGAATTTGGTGTATTACATCCAAATAGAAAAACAAAATTCAGAATAATGAAAATGGCTAATCCATTGATTATAATTTTACTTTTCATAATTATCTCCTGGATTGGGTTAGATCACTCCTTTTTGTGATCAAGTTTGAGTAAGCAAAGATAGTGCCATTTTTATGGGAAAGTATTTCTTATTTCCAGACAAGGGAGATTTTTTATTACATCATAAAGCTTGCTAAGAATGTTATCGATTTAAGTGATCCCACTTTTTTACTGGAAGCAAATCCATAATTATGGTTTTTTTTCCATAGCTGGATATCCTCAAATCGTCCTGTCATGCACGCTACACATTGCTCAGGTATACAACCCAGGCTGGTTCCGGTCTATTCTTACTGTTTAATTAAAGCTTCGGAAGTGTCCTAAAAAACCCAATAGTTATTATTTCATTACACCTGACTGGCCAAAAACTTGCTATGCCCTTCGGATAATCGTTAAAATCGATTATAGAATAATTTAAGATTTTTCAATTTCTATGAGAGTTTGGACAATTTTTGAGGCAGCCTGGCCGTTACCGTATAGTTGCTCTTTAATTTGAGGAGGATTTTTTTGGATGGAATGAAAGTTTTTTAGTATTATATCTGCATCTGATTTTACCAGTTTATGATTGCTATATCTAACAAGCTCAATCCACTCCGTCTCTTCTCTAAGAATGATACAGGCTTTTTTAAAAAAATAAGCTTCCTTTTGTAATCCACCGCTATCAGTCATCACCAAGTTGCAATTAGTAAGCAGAAATATCATCTCCAGATAACCGACTGGTTCAAGGATTTGAAATTTTATCGGAATATTTAGTTGATTAATGAATTTTTGAGTTCTGGGATGAAGAGGTACAATAACAGGTTTTTCCTGAGAAATCTCGTTAAAAGCAAGGATAATTTGTTGTAATCTTTCGCTATTATCAGTATTTTCAGCTCTATGAACCGTTGCTAAGACAAAATCAGATGGAATGTGAAAATCGGGCTTTTGCATATATTTCTGATAAAACAAGGCACAATCATACATTACGTCGCCAACTTGTTTGATCATGGGAAATATAATATTAGAAGAAGATTTCCAGGGAATACTCATTCCTTCTTTTGTCAGGTTATTTACAGCTGTTGCTGTAGGACAAAACAATATTGAACTGATCCGGTCAGTTAGAATACGATTTTTTTCTTCAGGCATTTCCATATTGTATGATCTTAAACCAGCTTCAATATGGGCTACAGGAATTTGCATTTGCGCTGCTGTTAAAGCACCTGCTAATGTTGTATTGGTATCCCCATATACTAATATCCAATCTGGTTGTTCTTTACACAAAATTTCTTCTATTCCAGTCATCATCTGACTGATCATAGAAGAATGTGATAAACTGTGAACATTCAGATGATAATCAGGACGAGGAATTTGCATTTGTTCAAAAAATACTTGACTCATATTGTGATCAAAATGTTGACCTGTATGCAAAATTTTTTCAGTAATAGAATTATACTGGTTTCCATGGTTAAATTGCTGGATCGCCCTGCTTACAGCAGCTGCTTTAATAAATTGAGGTCTTGCACCAA
>JAKSBL010000644.1 GCA_022361115.1 Spirochaetota bacterium
ATTTTTTTAACTTGGTCGGTGACTTGGTCGGTGACTTGGTCGGTGACTTGGTCGGTTGTTTTAACAAAAGAACTTTCTTTAACAAACTGTATTTGAAAAGAAAGTCCCGGTTCTTTAAGCTGTAATTTCAATTCAGGGTAATATTAAGTTGCTCTTTAATTTTTTTAAATCCAGTGCCCCATTGCTCAATCAACTGGCACTCTTTAAAAATGGGCGCCAGCACACGATTACGGATTTCTGAAGAATTATTTTCTATATTATCAATATTTATGGAAGAAAGCAGTGTTCCCGGACTGGTTATTTCCAGCATATCATCGAATATAGCAATTTTAATATCACTGCCCAGAATAGAGTAATCACGGTGAATGACAGCATTTATAACAGCTTCACGAATCGCTTCCAATGGATATTCCCACCGTTCTTTGCGATAGACCTCACCAATTGTAGAACCAAGGGCAATGTTTCTTTTTATAAAAGTCATTGCTTCTTCAGGTTGAGAAAAGATCGGACCATCTATGGTTAACTGATCCAGTATTACATTCGTGGTTGTCCCTTTAAAACGGGCACATTCTAGCTTTGCATAGGGAAAATATTCTTTTTTCAACTTGTTATTTGAAAGTAATAATGCGGCATTAGTAATTACTCTTCTATCACGTTCAATTTTAAAAAGATTCAAGATATTAAAACTTTGCTTTGTAACTTTTTTCCCGGTTTCTTTAACAAAAAAATTATTAAACTCTGATAAATCAACATTATCTGAATTAATATCATAAACTGGTACAGAGTCAAAAGATATATTTCTTCGCTGTCGTTCAAGCTCCTCAATAATATCTACATCTGCTTTTCTATTGCTTGATCCCACTCGGATGATTGTACCCTTATTTTTACCCAAATTCTTTAAATAATAGGGCTTATTGCTTCCGGGATAAACAACAATTTTTAAGACTAGTTTTTCATCAACATTCAAAATCAATATTTCCGGAATAATAACAGGATAACAATTATCATATACAGTATTTGCAATCTGCTCTTCTAATTTAAAGATTTCAGACTCATCTATACCAATAATTTGACGTGTTTTATCATTGATACCAACATAAATTTCACCACCGGATGAGTTGGTAAAGGCAATGACTGTCTCGGCAATTTTCTGCAGATTGGTTACTTTTTCTTTGAATTCCAGTTTTCTGCCTTCCGGCATATTTAAAATTTCTTTAATATTCACTCAAATTTTCCTGTCATCCATTTTCGTGTATTTCGAGCTTCTCGTGATTATAGCCTTATCTCAAACCCCGCTTTAGCAAGTTGTTTTTTTATTTGACATTGATAATTCCTGTTTTATAATAAGTATTCCTTATTTACCTTTATAATTTTATCATATTGACATCATTTGTCACCAGAAAAGTATATTATATCAATTATTAGTTTTTTAAATTGAATGTTGAAGTAACATTAGAGGGCAATAAAATAGTAAAATCATTTTGCGATTGCCCTTATGATTATGATCTATACTGCAAGTATGAAGCAGCAGTATTTTACAAATGAGTTGATAGAATAAATTCTTATCGGAATTGATATTGATGCAAACAAAAATGAATGGCATTGTAAGAGAATGGAAAGAACAGCGGCCTGCTATATGAAAAAAGTGGAAATTTAGAAAAAAGGTTAGCAAACCTACCCCCACATTCTTAATTTCATGCTATAATTTTTAAAAAAATTTATTCTGACAAAAGGGTGACTTAAAAAAAATGCAGCTTTATGAAAAAATGGGATTCCAAAACAATCCTTTCTCAACTTTTTCTGCAGAAGAAGAAATTGATTTTCTCGCTTCTATTTATTATTACCCTCTGTTTTTTGAAAGTTTAAAAAATGATTTAATTGAAGGCCACAGCCGCTTTATCATTGGTAAACGGGGGTGTGGTAAAACTGCCCTTTTATTTAGCTTAAAAGAAAAGCTAGCTGAACAAAATGTCTTTTCTATTTTGATTGATAATTATTATCATCTCCCATTAAAACAGAATAAAATTGAGTTCTTAAATTTAATACTTACCGAGCTCATCATTAGCATCTCTATCAATATTTTTCAAAATCCTGCTCAGATTAAAAAGCTAACAAAGTATCAGAAAGAAAAACTGGCAATTATCATCAAACTCTTTTTTAAAACTCTGAGCAAACAAGAATTTGAGGATTATTATCATAAAGTAACCCACTTTAAATCAAAAAATTTATTAAAAAAAATCTACAACAATATCTTTAACCGGCCCTTAAACTTAGCAGTATCCGGAGGTATTGAAATCATTTCTGATACGATTCGGAAGTCTCTAGGTTTACCGGAAATCAACCAAACCATTTATTATAAAAACTATTTACCTCAATTAAATGTAGAGGAAATTTCCATTTCTGAATCAGAAAAAAGGATTAAGCAAGACCTGGAAGCCTTAACCAGGTTGTTAAAAGATTTTTCTGAAATTATTCAAAGTATGGATTATCTTTCCATAGTTATTTTTTTTGACAAAATAGATGAATTTACTGAATTGAACAGCAATATTACTCTTATCAATCAATTTATCCTGGATCTGCTGAAAGATACAAATCTCTTAATGATTAAAGGACTTTCCTTTTCCTTTAGTATCTGGGATGCAGTAAAAACTGAACTCAGCCGTTCTGGTGTCAGATTTGATAAAATCAAACCTCTTGATATTACCTGGTCAAAAGAACACTTAAAAGAGATTTTAGCCAGACGTATTGCTCATTTCAGTCAGGAAAAGATCAGAATTGAAGATATTATTACCTCATCACCAATGCTGGACAAAATTTTATACATTGCCACCCATTCACCTAGATTTCTTTTCCGTATTCTTTCGATTATTTATGATATTCAAAGCGTGGATCCAACAGATACAACTCACTTTACTGAAAATGCAATCAGAAAAGGCTTGTTAGATTTTTGTCTTTACTTTGATTTTTATACCATGTGGCCAGGAAAAGCAGGAAAGAAAAATAATATCCTGCAAAATGTAAATCGATTATTAAAAATCGGCAAGTTACAATTTACTACAAAAGATTACATTAAAAAATTTAAAGTGAGTACCTATAAGGCTATTGCTTATATAAAAGTTTTAAAAAACTATGGCTTAATCAAAGATAGCAGTGAACTGGATAATGAGAGAAAAATTTATCAAATTGATTATCCAGTAATTGAATACTTGATCGATAATGATATTACCGAATTAGACTATTAACCTGATATGAGGAGATAAGCTATGTCTTATTTTTCTATATAAAATGGGTTAATTCTGAATAAAGGTGATTGAACGAAAAAAGATATTTGAGGTAAAAATGAGAAAAAAAGAAAAACAAATGACTGATCCGGCTGAAATTGATGCTGTTTTACTCAATAATAAAATTTGCCGAATCGCCCTTTCTGATAACAATAAACCTTACCTTATTCCCATGAGTTACGGATATGATAAAAAGAGTATTTATCTCCATTGTGCTAAAGAAGGTTATAAGATTGATATCATCAACAAAAATAACCAGGTCTGCTTTGAAGTAACAGACTCTATTGAAATTACTCAAGGAAATAAGGCCTGCAATTTTTCGACTAAATATCGATCGGTTATTGGTTTTGGTTCCATTCATTTGGTAAATGATCAACAAAAAAAAATCAAGGCTCTCCATATTCTCATGAAGCAGTATGTTGGTGAGCAAGACTGGCAATTTTTACCTGCCTCTGTTAATAATGTTCAAATACTGGAAATCCAAATTGAGTCAATTACAGGGAAAAAGTCAGGTTATTAATTAGCCGCATTTATGACAAATTCCATTTGGATATTCCTGTTTTTCAACAGCAAGTTTGATATTTTCCAGTGTGGTTTCAGCAATATTTTGTAAGGCCTCTTCTGTGAGAAATCCTTGATGAGAAGTCACTAGGACATTGGGAAAAGTTAATAATCGTGCTAATGTATCATCTGAGATCACATCACTTGATAAATCCTCAAAAAAATATTCTCCCTCTTCTTCATAGACATCCAGTCCAGCACTACCAATTTTTTTCTCTTTTAATGCTTCAATCAAAGCACTTGTTTTAATCAGCCCACCTCGACTGGTGTTGATCAGCATAACCTGGTTTTTCATTTTTTTAATAGCTGATTCATTGATGAGATGATGGGTCTGGGGTGTTAGAGGACAATGTAAGGAAATAATATGAGATTGCTGATAAATCGTCTCTAAATCAGTATATTTTATACCAAAATCAGCAGCAAATTCTTTGTCTGGATAAAGATCATAAGCCAAAATATTCATCCCAAAACCTTTTAAAATCTGGATCATAGCTTTTCCGATTTTTCCAGTACCAATTACACCAGCGGTTTTACCATGCATATCAAATCCAGTAAACCCAGCAATGCTGAAATTATTATCTTTGGTTCTCCAATAGGCTTTATGGGTTTTCCGATTTAATGTCATCATTAACGCCAAAGCATGTTCAGCAACCGCATAGGGCGAATAGGCCGGGACTCGAACAACCGGAATCTTATCTAGGGCAGATTCCAAATCTACGTTGTTATAACCTGCACAACGGAGAGCAATGAGTTGAATTTTTGATTGGTTAAGAATTTCAATGACTTGTTTATTGAGTGTATCATTGACAAAAACACATACCACATCATAATCTTGAGCCAATGTAGCAGTTTCTTCATTTAAATGCATTTTAAAATACTTGATGTCATATCCATATTGTTCGTTTAATTTTGTAAAAGCCTCTTTATCATATGGCTTAGTATCAAAAAAAGCAATTTTCATCTCTATCACCCTACCTTTCTCTAGTTATCTTTATTTACCACTAAAATATAAGACAGGCTTTTTTGAGAAAAAGGATTTTCATAAAAATCTGAATACTCTTTTATACTTTTAAACCCTGTCTGTTCAAGTAAAGTTTCTAACTGATTTTTCATAATTGGAAAAAGAATAACTTCATTTTCATAATCTTCCTGTTTATTTCTGTTAGTCAAAGTGGTGACAAATCTAATCTGATTATTATCCAAAAAATAATTGCGTTTAAAAGTCCATTCCTTTGTCTCAATAAGAGGCAGTTCATCAATCTGGTTACTGATAATATAATCAAAATTCATTATTTGAATGATTAAAGAACCTGGTTTGTCTAGTAAGGTATACACACGGCTCAACAATTCTACAATTTCAGTTTGATTCTTTAGATGAGCAATGGTATTGCCCAGACAGGTTATTTGTCCGAATTGCTGACAAGAAAAATGATTCAGAATCTGTAAAATATCTAATTTATGAAAATCTAATTTTGGATTTTTTGCTCTGGCCATTTCAATCATTTTTCCTGATAAGTCAATTCCCGTTGGTTTTAAATCCTCACCAGCAAGTTCATGACAAAGCTGGCCAGTTCCACAACCCAAATCTAATAATTTATTATTATTAACAGGCTGATTTGCTTTAATAAATCGAATCTTTTGTGGTTCTAACGGAAAAAAACTTTCATAATAATCAGCAATAATATTATAAAATTTCATTTTCTTTAATCACTTCTCCTTGCAATGATAATACTGTTTCTTTTACTTTTATCTCTTTATTACTTTTTTGCAATGCCTGCTGGACTATTGCTGTTGTCCCAGAACAGCAAGGTACCATCATACGGACAATATTGATTGATCGAATTTGATGTCGGGAAAAAATTGCTGTCAATTTTTCGATATACTGTTCTATTATAGTATCCAATTTTGGACAAAATACAACAAGAATTTTTCCTGCCAAAAAATCCTGATGAAATCCTCCAGCAGAAAAAGCTGTACAATCAGCTGCAATTAAAATTTCAGCATTTTCAAAATAAGGAGCATCTGGTGATAGTAAAGCCAATTGAACTGGCCATTGATTTAAGGCTGAAGGTATTTTTCCTTTTCCTGCTGCTTGCTCAGATTCTGTCCGTTGAAATTGCTGCATCTGTGCTCCTGGGCAGCCTCCCCCAGAATGGGTAGTTTGAGTTTGAAATACTGGTACTTCTATCTGGTTTTCCTTTAAAAAGTCAATGGCTTGTTTTAAATATTCTGTTTGATGATGATCAGCTAAATGTTTTAAATGGGCTTTTATCGTACCGCTTCCCTGTCGGACTACATTTTTCATGACCCTTTTTTCATCATATTCCTCTGCTTCCCTGGTTTCAATTGTGATTGCCCCTTCTGGACATTCTCCTATACATGCACCTAAGCCATCACAAAACAGATCACTCACTAAACGAGCTTTACCATCAATAATTTGCAAAGCTCCTTCCGGACAGCCTGGTACACAAAGGCCGCAACCCGTACATTTTTTTTCATCTATTTTGATGATATCCCTTTTCATAACTTGCTCCTTTAAAATAGCGTTTGCAATAGCAAAATTTTTACTAGTTCTGCATCAGTGTTTACATTTGCTTAAGAGATCACAGATAATCACAAAAAAAACATAGGATGACCACGGACTTTTTATTTTTTCACAACTATCCTAACACATAGGGTACATAAATAGTTAATTAAATCATATAATACTTTTAGGCAAAAAAGCTTGGTCATAGTAAGCTCCTATTGCTTTATTTCTTTTCCGTGATCATTCAGTTACTTTACTTTTAGTGATCATCCGTGAATCATTCTTGTTATTTAAAATTTTATAAAACTTTTGACACTACCATAGATTCTTTTCATGCTAAGGCTGCTTTAATATCTTCTTCCGGAGTCGTAATTGGTCCAATATTAAATTTCTCAACCAGGACATTTAAAATATTAGGAGATACAAAAGCTGGTAAACTTGGCCCTAACTTAATATTTTTAATCCCTAATGAAAGTAAAGTTAATAAAATACAAACTGCTTTTTGTTCATACCAGGATAAAATCATAGATAGGGGCAATTCATTAACACTAATTCCAAATGCTTCTGCTAATTTCACTGCAATCACAATGGCACTATAGGCATCATTACATTGTCCTACATCCATTAAGCGGGGAAAATCACCAATCTTACCCAAATCCATTGTATTAAAACGGAACTTACCACAAGCTAGAGTCAGTATGAGACAATCTGCTGGAATTTTTTCTGCTAACTCAGTATAGTAATTCCGGCCAGATTTTGCACCATCGCAACCACCGACTAAGAAAAAATGTTTAACCGCTCCACCTTTTACAGCAGCAATTACCTGATCAGCTACAGATAAAACAGAATGATGAGCAAAACCAACCATGGTTTCTTTACCTGGCTGATCTTCATGAAAACCACCTAATGCTAAAGCTTTTTCAATTAAAGGTGAAAAATCATTTCTATTTTCGATGTGTTTTACACCTTCAAAAGAAACCAGGCCGGTTGTAAATATCCGGTCTTGATAATTAGCAGCTGGTTTTTGAATACAATTTGTCGTCATTAGAATTGCACCTGGAAAAGCTGCAAATTCTTTTTGCTGATCCTGCCAGGCTCCACCATAATTTCCAACCAGATGAGAATATTTTTTTAATTTTGGATATCCATGGGCAGGCAGCATTTCACCATGGGTATAAATATTAATTCCTTTTCCTTCTGTCTGTTTTAATAAGTATTCCAAATCTAATAAATCATGGCCAGATACTAAAATGGCAGGGCCTTTTTTTACACCAAAACTGACTTGAGTAGGTTCGGGGTGGCCAAAATGCTCAGTATTTCCTTTATCCAGGGCTTCCATACATTGAAAATTGGCTTGCCCGCATTCCATGTTGAGATTGACTAACTCATCTGCACTAAGATCTTGAGTTAATTTTGCCAATGCTTTATAAAAAAAGGCAATTACAGCTTCGTTTTTCTCACCTAAAATCCAGGCATGATCTGCATAAGCAGCTGTACCTTTTAAACCATAAGTCAAGAGTTCTTTTAAGCTTCTGATATCCTCATTTTCTTCCCCTTCCAAGATATTAAAGCCCTGTCCTTGTACTACCATGGAAGCAACAGAATCACTTGGAATCATGTCGCAGACTGCTGGTTTGGTGTTCAGATCCTGGCCTGCTTGAGCAATGTACAATTCTTTGATTTTTTCTTTTGCTTGATAGACTTTTTTTGCTGTTTCAGCTAATCGCTCTACATCAAAACTGACATTTGTTACAGTTGTAAAAAGCCCTTCAATGACAGCTAAGTCAACTGATTCATCTTTAATTCCTAATTGACGAGCAGCATCACCATAAACTGCTAAACCTTTTAATAATCCCATGATCAAATCCTGCAAAGCAGATGCTTCTGGGGATTTCCCGCAGACACCCATTTTCATGCACCCTTTGCCATTTACCGTTTGTTCACATTGATAACAAAACATATCCATATTTTTTCTCCTGATTTATAATTAAATACCTAGGGTATTTATTTTAAACACTATAATACTGACAATTGACTTTTAGCTGGTTCTCTGTCATTGGAATATTGGCAAACTGACAATAAAAAGGATTGCCCTCTTGATGATTTCTGATCATGTTATTACAAGTTAAACACATTCTGGCAGTTTGAATATAACCGTGATCATAAAGTTTTTTGATGAGCTCCATTAAAAATTGAGAAAAATTTTTCTTCTGTTCTTCATCAAATGTATCAATTATCTGAATTAAGGAATGACTTTTATCATCAATCAGAGCCATCTTTGATTTGGCCTTTTGACTTAATAGAAGATAAACTCTCCTTTTATCTTCTTTATCTACTGTTTTTTCTAAAAAGCCCTTTTTTACCAAAACACGAATGGAATCACTCACTGTTGCTTTAGTCAGATCAAACTCTTTAGCTAAATGGCTAACAGTACATTGATCCATTGGCATTTTATGAATAAACTCAATAAATTGAATTTGAATCGGGCTAAAACCTTCAATTTTGGCAATTTCCCAGAGAAAAATTCTCTGAGATTGGCATATCTTTTCTAAGGCATAATAAATATTTTCACTTTGTTGTGTCGGGATCATTTTCATTCCTTAATTAGTTAGGATTCCTAACTATATATTACTCAATTCATGAAACTTTGTCAATAAAAAAAATAAAAAAAA
>JAKSBL010000708.1 GCA_022361115.1 Spirochaetota bacterium
TTATCTTCCTTAATAAGATTTTTTTTCTCCAAGGGTCTTTCCAGCAGATCACAAACATTTGCCTCCTTAGCTCTTATCTTCAGTTTTAGCACACAAGATTGATGGCTGCCTGAATTTTCCAGTAAACGAATAACCAGACTTCCTTGGTTATCTTCAGACATTTTTAATGCCTGAACTTTAATACGGTTTGTGTTGATTTCAAAAGGGGATAATGAGCTGTTCTTTTTATACTTCCGGCCGGTATATCCTTTCAGCGGATCATTTAGTGCATATGCTAAATCCTGTAATTC
The DNA here is from genome assembly GCA_022361115.1 of Spirochaetota bacterium. GTDB lineage: Bacteria > Spirochaetota > GWE2-31-10 > GWE2-31-10 > GWE2-31-10 > JAKSBL01. The sequence goes on from JAKSBL010000708.1 coordinate 291, forward strand.
TGATGCCTGCCATTGGCCATCATGACAATAAAGGGAATAGGTAAAACAGTGTTCACCTCTGTCGCTTCTGGGATCAGGTCGAATGGGTGCCCTTAAAAGGGTAAGTCTTAAGAGATTGTCTTTAGCATCACAACCATATTTACTGTCATTAATTAAACTCACCCCAAAATTCCCTTCTGAAAGATCTACCCATTTATGACATAATGATTCAAAGTGTGCCTGTTCCCAGGAGGTGTTGCGAGTTGTGGGGAGTTCCAGGACTCCTGCAGATAAATCAGTGGAATAATAACGGGACTTAACCTGTAAAGGAAAAGCAACTTTTAGAAGACGCTCCTTTTCTTGCCAGTCGATCCAGGTTTCAAAATCGATTCTGGGGAAATCCTGATAGATTCTGATAATTTGTATAGCGTGACTGTTTTCAAAATGTCTTTCCAGCTTGATTGCTGCACTCACCGGTCCTGTTTCACACACGGTTATTTTATCCCAACCAGATTGGATGGGAATAGGCTTGTCTTCATAACGGTCCAAAATATCCCAGGCATTATAGCGTCCTGGGCAATCTTCAAAAAGCTGCCATTGATTGAGTGGTTCTCCGCTGCCAACTAGGTGGTTTCTTTTTTTATCCAGGATCTGTGTTATTATTCCCTCTTTGGATAACTCAATTCGGTACCAATCATTTTCCAGCTGATTTTTATTGCAAATCAGGGTGACAGGAAAATCTTTCTGGCCGCCTTTTTTCAAAGTAATTGCCTGATAACCTTTCATAATCGGGCTTTTTATTACCATTCGACTTCTCCCATCAGAACAAACTTGTTTTTGAACGGGGTAGAAGCGCTGGGACTCATCCAGCAAGGCATTATTATCAGCAAACTGAAAGGAAGAGAAATAATCATCTATTATAACCAGTTCCTTTCTCTGCCAAGAAGTGTGATTCATAATAGTTATTGAACTGGTGTCCGGAAGTGTGAAATCCTTTATAGAATGAAATTTTATTTCTTTCAGATCCTGATTCATTTCTTCATAGGTTTCTAAAGCTTCTTTGAATACTGGCTCTGTATGGCTTCCCGGAATGATATCGTGAAATTGATTGATCAGCAGTTGTTTCCAGCATTTTTTCAGTTTTTCTAAAGGATAGGAATGGTTTTTGATGAGATTTGCCAGAGAACATAAGGTTTCTGTTTCAGAAAGCAAGTATTCACCCTGACGGTTTGCTTTTTTTAAAGCTGCCCGGGTGGTGAATGTGCCCCGGTGCATTTCCAGGTATAGATCTCCATCCCAAACTGGTAAGTTCTTTTTGTCTTTGAAAGTTGAATGCAGATATTCTTTACCAGTGATTAGACGTTGCTGGGGAATTCCTGGTAACTTTTGCTGACGATAAAACCAGTGAAGCATTTCGTCTGTGACCCCGCTACCACCATCTCCATAACCGTACATCTGTAAAGACTCAGCAAATATTTCTTTATCTTGCATGGCTTCCCAATTTTCAGCTGCCTGACCAGGGTCCATCCAGGTGATAAAATGAACTGGTGGAACCACTGCATAGACTTCACTGCCATCAATACCCCGCCAGACAAAATTATTATGGGGAAAGCGGTTGGTGTCATTCCAGGTGGACATTTTATTTGAAACAAAATAATCGATTCCTCCCAATTTGAGAATTTGGGGCATAATCGCACTGTTGCCAAAAACATCAGGTAACCAGCAGTTGTCAACTTCGATATTAAATTTTTCCAGGAAGTAAGATTTTCCATATAATATTTGACGTACCAGACTCTCGGCAGAGATGACATTACAATCTGGTTCCACATATAATCCCCCAACAATTTCCCAGCGTCCCTGGGCAATATATTTTTTTAACTGAGAAAAGATTTCTGGATAATATTTTTCCAGAGTTTCATAACACCAGCTTTGCGTATGGGCATAACGGAATTCTGGCCATCTTTCCATTAACTTCATTTGTATCAGTGTGGTACGAGCGTTTTTTTGAATAGTCTGGACTACCTTCCAGAAATAGGCCACATCCAGATGGGAATGGGCAACACAGGCCAGTTTTCCTTCTTTGGTAAAGGGAGATGAAGAATTATATATATTTTTTTCCAGAAATTCTTTGATACCAGGTAGAGCGGTTTGGAACAGTTCAGGGGGTGAATCATATGGAGGGAATAATTTTAATAACTCCTTTACCCGGGATTGAAGATATAAAGTAACATCTTCTTTGATTGCCTGATTAAAGGCAGTATGATAAAGGAGATCCAGATCATAAAAAACCTCCTGGATAAACTCATCCAGGACCACCAGTTCAGGCGGATCAAATCTTTGTACACAGGCCTGGAGGTGCGATGTTTTGGGATTGCGTTCATCATCAGGTTTACTACGGCTATAAGCTTCCAGCTGGATAGAAAACCTTTCTCCTCCGGTTGCATTACTGGTTAATTCCACATACTGACGATTGGGATCAATCCCATCCAGCCATTGTCCGTTCACTTTTACCATTACTTCCGCTGAGGTCAGCATATATAGAAATACTTTTTTACTCTTAAGCGCATGAGGGATAGTACAATCACAGTGAAAAACAGTGGTAATATCCGGCCCTCCCCAGAGATCTCCTTCATTACAGTTTTCCCAATCTGAAAGCCAGACGTAATTTTCCGGAAAGTAACATCCCTTTCTCATTTGCCATAAACCAGTTGGTAAGGATTGTTGAATGATCATGGATTCAACTTGAGAAAACATCACTTTTGTCCATTGCTTCAGAGACATACTGCGTCTTTCAACTTTTATATGTGCCATTTTTCACCCCGCAATTTCAGTTTAAAAATTAAAATAAGCAACAGCATTATGGTAACAAATATTGCTGATCATTTCTCCCACTAGAGGGAAATCCTCTGGTATTTCTCCGTTTTCCATATCTTTACCAATGAGATTACATAAAACTCTGCGAAAGTATTCATGACGGGGGAAAGACAAAAAACTGCGGGAATCCGTAAGCATTCCTACAAAACGGCTCAACAATCCCAGGCTGGAGAGGGCATTCATTTGCCGTTCCATTCCATCTTTTTGATCCAAAAACCACCAGCCTGATCCCATTTGCATTTTCCCTGCAATAGTGCCATCCTGGAAGTTACCAATCATAGTGGCAATCATTTCATTATCTGCCGGATTGAGATTATAAATAATTGTTTTGGGTAATTTTTTCTGTTGCTCCAGTTTATCCAGAAACAGAGATAGATTCCTGGCAACGGGTTGGTCCCCCATGGAATCAAATCCAGTGTCCGGGCCTAATACTTTGTACAAACTGCTGTTGATATTGCGCAGAGCTCCATAATGGAGCTGTTGGGTCCAGTTTTTATCTGCATCTAATTTGCCGAATTCAATCATCATAAAGGATTTAAATTGTCTGATTTCATGATTATTCAGAGAATCCTTCTGTTTAGCTTTCTGGAAAATGTGATTTATTTCAGTTAGAGTATAATTACTGGCAAAAAAGGTTTCCAGGCCATGATCTGATATACGGCACCCCTGTTGGTGAAAAAAATCGTGCCTTTTTTTTAATGCCTCCAGATAAGTGTCTATATCATTAATACGCATACTGGTAATTTCTTCCAGTTTTTCAACCCATTGACAAAATAATGCTGGATTTTCCACTGCCATCCCTTTATCAGGCCGAAAGGTAGGGTAGATTTTGATTTCAAACTGCTCTGCAGCCAGCTGTTGATGAAATTCCAGATTATCCAAAGGATCATCAGTCGTGCAAATGACTTTAACATTCATTTTTTGTAAAAGTTTTTTTACTCTGAATTCTGGTTTAGTCAGCATTTCACTGGTTTGCTTATATATTTCTGCTGCTGTGTCAGGGCCTAATAATACCTCATCCAGTCCAAAATAGCGGGCCAGTTCCAGGTGGGTCCAGTGATATAAGGGATTTCTCAACGTATGAGGAACTGTTTTCGCCCAGGTGAGAAATTTTTCTTCATCAGTACCAGCACCGGTACAATATTTTTCACTAACACCATTAGTACGCATGGCACGCCACTTATAATGATCTCCGTATAGCCAGGCCTGAGTCAGGTTCTCAAATTGATGATTATTACTGATCTGTTCCACTGGCAGATGGCAATGGTAATCGATAATGGGCAAATGAGCTGCATACTCATGATAAAGTTTTTGAGCTGATTTACTGGTTAAGAGAAAATTTTCTTGTATAAATTTTTTTGTCATATTTTGTTTCCTTAAATATAAAGGCTTTCATCTCTATGATATCAGCAGGTATTATTATCTTTCTTTTTAATACCCAAACTTTGTAGATGTCTGCTGAAATGAGCTTTTAATAACTCATTATACTCATCCTCATAGTCTATTAATGTTTGATAAAAATCATCCTTAATTTCCGGATCAGTTAATAATCCGCCAAATGTGATATGAATCAGCTTCCTGGGATCAGCCTGATTGAGGTATTGGGGAAGGAGTTCGTCACTGGCTTCATCAACATTATCTATTTTAGTAAAATCAATATCTATATGATAATGTTTTTTAGCTTCAGGATAATAATCAAAAGCTTTTTTATGTATTTTTCGATATAACTCCGGCTTTACCATACTGATACAGCGAACCGCCTCCAGCCAGCTGGTACCGCAGGTTTTAAGATGTAATTTATGATCTGTGTATTTTCCAATAACTGGATAAATGGAAAATTTATCACTGCCTGAATGGATGGATACTTTATAATCACCCATATGCCGGGAAATCTCACAATGGACTATAAATTGTTTCTTGAACTGCTCTATATCTCCTTGATAATCGACCCCTTTTTGAAATTCTCCAATGAACTTTGGAGCAAGGGAATTCACTTTGACCTTGCGATACAGCAGTTCGGAGATAATGTAATAATGATGTTCCGGTAATGTTGGGGTAGTAGTTTCATCAATACTGATTTCCAGATCATATTTATCCCCCCTTTTTTTTTGCAGAAAAACATTAACTTCTGCAGCAAACTCGATAGCTTTGGCATACATCACGGTGCAACGTTTAATCTCCCTTTTTTCCAGGATAATGAATTGTTCTTTTTGAGTATAAGTATCTAGTAATCTGGATTGTTCAGACAGTGAATATTTTTGGAATTCTAAAGTCACTTTTTCATCTGACCAATCAGCTGCTGATGAATTTATAATTTCTGAAAGATCCAGGGTAATCATAGGCATGTCACTATTTATAGCTGTATCAATGTCTTCCAGGGTTTTTAGATGATCCCCATCAGCTCCATAGCCGTTTTCATATCCTGCCTGAAATACCTGAAAGGCAGTTTTCATAACCACATCCTGGTACGTACGGTTTAAGAAGGAGAGCTCTCTCATTGATTGCTGGGCTAAGATAGGATATACTTCATAGCTTTTTAGGGCCAGTAAATGACCAACAGTGGCCAGCGCCAGACGATCACCACATCCAACGGTTGTTTTTTTATCATATAAACTAATCGGTTTGATAAAAGGAAATATTTCAACCAGTTTTTGATAATTATCATAATTATAAGGTACTTTTTGGATATATGCATCATTAATAAAATGGATGGTTTCGGTAAAAGTTGATGAAAAAGATTCATTACACGCCAGATAGAGGTGTTTATCTTGATTTTTTTTACCAATAAAATAGAGTATTTTTTTATTTTTATACAAGGAATGGGAGTAGATCCGGTAATTTCCTTTCCTATAATCAGAGCAATCAGTATCTTTTAAAGAATTTAGTTGTTCTTGATTAAAAAACAGTAAATCATTTTGCTTTAATATTGCTATTATAGTTTCCATATATTAAGTATCTCCATTTTAGATATTATCGATTAGATAGCCGCCGTCAACAGGGATACAAATTCCGGTAATAAAGCCAGCAGCCTTTTGACTGAGCAGAAAGGCTGCTGTCCCCCCCAATTCATCTACTTCACCAAAACGGCCAAAAGGGGTGTGGTCTATAATCATTTTTCCCCTTTCTGTTAAATCTCCTGAACCATCATTCTTTAGTAATAAATTTCTGTTTTGTTTCCCGATAAAAAAACCAGGTGCAATAGCATTCACCCTAATCCCATAGGGGGCAAATTCTTTAGCTGCTGCCTGAGTTAAATTGAGTATCCCTGCTTTTGCTGCATTGTATGCCCAGACACCTGAGAGAGGAAGATAAGACGACATAGAGGCCAGATTAATAATTGTACCTTTGATTTTTTTATTGATCCAGTATTTTGCAATGATTTTTGTCGGAGCCATTAAACCTGCTATGAGATTCATTTTTAAAATATCTTCAAATAATTGTAAATCTGTTTCAATAAAAGGGGTTTTGCCTCTGTTGCCACCCACACCATTTATTAAAGCATCAGGAACAGCAAAATTTTTTTCTACTTCAGGAAGAGCTGCTCTGATAGCAGTTTCGTCTGTAGTATCAACCACAAAGGTGTGAATATTGACAGCCAAACCTGTCTGGTCTTCTAGTAAGTTTTTGGCTTCCTGCAAAGATTTGTCTGTTCTTCCCCAGAGACTTACCTTTGCACCTAGTTCCAGTAACACTCTGGCAATTGCCCGGCTAATCATCCCTCCGCCTCCGGTGATAACAACTGTTTGATTCGTTAGTGAAAATAGGTTCTCAATAAAACTCATATTTTTCTCCTTAATTATTTCTGATATATGAGAAATAGCTATCGTAGTTATTTACAGAGTGAGAGTAGTTGATTTTACTTTTTCCTTTCTAAAGCGCATAAATACTGGCAACCCCCCTTTTAGACGAGGTTTCACTTCACCCTGGATTAAAGGTCTGGTATATTGGTAAAAATTTCTGGTTACAAAAAAACCATCCGGTGTGATCCATTCCTGAGGAAATGATTTTACCCGATTGGCAACTAGCGAAAGATCAACGATATCAGTCTTACATTTATAAGGATAATTACTGATTCGTTTTAAGGTGACCATTTTCCCATTTATCCCTGCAATAGCCAGCTTTATGGCTGTTTGACCTAGCAAATAGGCTTCATTAGAATCCGTTAAAGAGGCAAAATGGATGCCATTTCTTTGAATAGTAGAAGGAATGGAATAACGAACTTTTTGTTTGATTTCTTTCTCAATTATTTTTTTTATATAAGTAGCCGCACCACCCAGCTGAGAATGTCCAAAGGTATCTCTATTTATTTTATCATTCTGTTCAAAAAGGTAATTCCCATCAGAGTTTTTAATACCCTCTGAAACTACAATCACACACCGTCCCCATTTTTTGAGAGTGCAATCAATTTTTTCATAAAATTTCTCTTCTCTAAAAGGTTGTTCCGGAAACAAAATGATATGAGGTGCATCTTTTTTATTGCGTCTGGCTAGAGCTGTACCAGCGGCAATCCAGCCTGAGTTCCTGCCCATGGTTTCGATGATATTGATCGTATCTGTGGTATAAAGAGCTTCAGTATCCATTCCTGCTTCCATGGTCATGGTAGCCAGATATTTGATCACACTACCATAACCAGGTGTGTGATCAGTATGAACAAGATCATTGTCTATTGTCTTGGGTATGCCCATGGTGATTAATGGGTATCCCTTTTGTTTGGCAAATTGATTGATCTTATTTGCTGAATCCTGAGAATCATTTCCGCCAATGTAGAAAAAAAAGTGAATCTTATATTTCTCAAAGGTGTTGATTATTTTTGCAAGATCATTTTCCAGATTAATTTTATAGCGACAAGAACCAAATGCGGCTGCTGGAGTGGTTTTTAAACCTTCAATAGCTTTTGAGGATTCATTTTGGAGATCAAAAATCTCTTCTCTTAAGATCCCCAGAATCCCGTTTTGAGCTGCATAGACATTTGTGATAGCCTGTTGTTCTATGGCTTCTTGAATGATTCCGCAGGCACTGGCATTCATTACAGCCGTTGAACCTCCGCTTTGGGCAATAATACAGTTTCCTTTCACATCAATCGCCTCTGATTTTAACTATTTCAATATCCAGCTTTTGTAGCAAATTAGCTTTTTTAGGATTATCATCAATAATGAGAATATCAATATCAGTGGAATGGGCAAAAATGGAAAAAGCAGCCACCCCGATTTTTCCGCTGTCAGATAAAACAATCGAACGAGCAGATGCTTCGATTACTGCTTTTTTTTGCATGGCTTCAATGGTGTTTTGTGATGAAAAAACACCATCGGCTGATATGCCGGAAGTTCCGATAAAACAGGTACTGATCTGGAATTTTTTTAAGGCATCCATCGCCAGAGGACCTATAAAAGAACCTGCTTCAGGACGGTAACTACCGCCTAAAATAAAAAGAGAAATATTAAA
>JAKSBL010000021.1 GCA_022361115.1 Spirochaetota bacterium
ATATTTTGGAACCCTATTACCCTGCATTTGTTTTAGGTGGGAACAAAAAAATAAAATTATCTGCTATTCCTGATGAAATTAACAAAAATGGGATGAATGGATTATTGAGTGTACTAAAGCCATTGACGAATAAAAAGTATCATCAACATTATAGAGAACAAAATATCGCCTTTATTGATATGGAATCATTTTGGATTATGGATTATTTTCCGGATCTTCCCAATAAAAGAGTCTTATTGGTTCCTACAGATAAAGGAGATGGTCTGGCTTTAAAAGATTTTTTAAAAAATATTTCTCAAGCAGCTTTGGTCATCAAAGATGCTTTAGTGAAATTATTAAAATAAAAAAATGATTTAATAAGGCCAGAATTGATTATCCAACCAAATTTCTTCCGTTAACTCTTTATCAATATCTACCAGCATTTCTAAGTGTTTTTCTTCCCATTTTGCCAGCCAGTTGTAGAGTTTTTTCTCCTCACTATCTGTTGCTGTATTTGCTCTTCGGTGATAAAAATTTTCTGCTTTTTCTTCCATAGATATGGCAGCGGATATAGCAGCAGCTTCAAAGTCAGCTCCTTTAATTTCTGCCTTAATCTGGTCTGTCAATACATTGTCACTGATAGAACTGCTTTGTGAGAGATCAATATCCAGTTGAAAAGGTTGATTATTTTTAGCTTTTTCAAATTGATTTTCTAAAATTCTTATATGTTCGGTTTCTTCTTTAGCCATCATTTCAAAAAAATCTTTTACCGCACCTTTTTTTTTCCCAGCTGCAACCCTTTCATAAAAGACCTTGCCCCTTTTTTCCAGTAAAATAGCATTTTTTAAGATAGTGAGAACTTCATTTTCCGCCATTTTATTCTCCTGTATATTCTAATCCTACAAAAAATATAAATTATCTCATTTCATAAGTCAAGAAATCTCAATTTGAAAAAAAAAATGTGTAAAAACTTTGTTAGACTTATTACTTGACAGAATGAGTATAATCAATAAAAATTATACTGTAGTAGATAAGGAGCAATTTTTTGAAAAGAGTACTTTTGATATTGATTATCATCATGACTCTATTGAATTGTAGAAAAAATCAAATTGAAAAAAAAACCATTAATCTAAATGATAAAATAAGAACTCCAGATATTTCCTCTCCTCAAAAAATAACTATGGTATTTGGAGATTATCCTCCTTATTATATTGGCGGAATCCTGGATGAAAATACTCAAATCACTAAAGGAATGTTTGTAGAATTTTTATATGAATTTGAAAAGCAATTTGATTATGAAATCATTAAAATTTGTGTGCCGAGAAAAAGAATCGATCTGATGATGGAAACTGGAAAAGCTCAAGTCTTTTCCCTGACCAATCCCCTGTTTTTAGGTAGTGAAGCAGAAAAATATCTTTTTACAGAACCCATCTTTTATACTAAAGATGTGGTTGTTTCACTGAAAGAAAATCCGCTAAACTATGAAAAACCTGAGGATCTATTTGGAAAAAAGATTGGTAAGGTGAGTGGGATGCGATATGGAGAGTTGGATCAATATTTTGCTAATGGTAAAATAACTCCAGTAGATGTTACTAATGAAATGGCCTTACCAGAAATGTTAAAACGGAAAAGAATTGATGCATACTTAGGAAATAGCACTGTTTCCCCTTATAAATATAAACTAGAAAATTATGATTATTCACACCTTTATTTTGCTGAAAAACCTTTAATCGAATTTGCATTGATGTGTCAGATAAATAAAGGGGAAACTCAGTTCTTAAAGGATATGAATGATTTTATCAGAACGTCAAAGAGCAACAGTTTTCTTCAAGGATTAGTAGATAAATATACAAAACATTAAGGTTATTGCAAATATCTTTCGCAGAAAAATTATGATCATTTTAAAAACATAATTTAATCTTCTGTTGAGTGAAGTATGATTTCAATCGACTCATCAAAAGTCTTATGGTAAACTTGATCATGTAATACAATAGCAGTATCTTCTTTGTTCTTTATGATGATCTGAACTGGTTTTGTTTTTTCAGATGCTTTCCGTACACTGTACATGATTGCCCAATCTACATCATATAATCCAGATTTATTAGCAGGCAAAGTATACTCTTCAGAGATCTTTTCTTGATGTTTTATCGTTGAAAAATTTTCATATTCTGTTTTCTGGTATTCAAAAATAACTAAAACAGCATAGTTATTGTTGTTTTCAATTTTAACTTCAATCCCATTTATATTGGGTAATGAACAACTAACAGAAGCTAGTAACAAAACAAAAATGATTATTTTTTTTATATTTTCCATAAATCCAATCTATTTTTTTAATCTATTATAATCGTAAAATCTGTTTTATCGGCAATTGTATAGGCCTCTTCAAAATAAATAATTCTGGAATCATCATCAACAGCAGTAATTTTGAGACTTACTTCAACATTGGTAATATCAACATCATCATAGTTATAATCAAATACTGTGATACTGAATTCTTCTGACTCATCTGGCTTTAAAAAACAATCTTTATTGGTAACAGTGACACTATTTCCAATCTCCCCTTCCTCTTCCCGATCAAATTCTCCATCTTTCATACCATCTGAATAACCAGCATTAAATCCGTTAACAAAATCTGTATCAGAATTGGAAGGAGAATCGTTTATTGAAGTTTCGTGTTTTCCATCTGTATATCCGCAAGAGTACCCCTCATCATATCCATCCTGGTAATTTTGATTTCCTGTATTATTACTGTAACTGTCTTTGTAATGGCTTTCCTGCACAGTGTCCTTTTTTGTAATATAATTTACTTTAAGATCTAAATACTTGTCTGATTTATTATCTATTTGAACATTTGAGGCATATTCCTTTGTTCCGCAACAAATCAATAATAAAAAAGCAGGAGCCATTAAAAATCTAACTAATTTAAACATAATAATTTTCTCATTATTTTATGATGAATTCTATCTTTTATAAAGATATCACTTTATTTTAAGTTTTTACTGATTTTACAAAAATGATACATTTATAAAATCATGAAACGGAATTTTGTTACAATTTTGGTTGGATAGTGATAAGAGTTGAAGTACCTTAAAATTTATACCAGACTAAATTTATGATTCAAATTCGTAGTTTTTTCTGCTATTATCGAGATGGCTTTTTATTAGGAGAATAAATGATTAATAGAAATAAATTAAAAAATCTAAAAATTGTAGTATCCGGCGGAGCAGGTTTTATTGGTTCTCACATCAGTGAATATTTAGCCGCTTCTGGAGCATTCGTTAAAATCATTGATAATTTATCTACAGGAAAAAAGGCGAATATAACACATATAAAAGATAAAGTTGATTTTATTGAAGGGGATATCAGAGATTATGAATTACTCAAAAAAGAATTTCAAGATATGGATTATATTTTTCATGAGGCAGCATTCGTTTCTGTGGTTGAATCTTGTGAAAAACCATTGTTAAATAATGATATCAATGTAACTGGTATGAATAATGTACTGGAAGCAGCGCGAATCAACAACGTAAAAAAAGTGATTATTGCTTCATCTGCTGCAGTATATGGAGATGAACCTACTCTTCCTAAGGAAGAGGGGATGAAGTGTGCTCCTATTTCTCCTTATGGTGTAGCAAAATTATTTGCTGAATATTACTGTAAATTGTATACCGATTTATATGAGCTGCCTACAGTAGCTTTAAGATATTTTAACGTGTTTGGAACTCGACAGGATCCTGGTTCTCCTTACTCAGGTGTTTTATCCATTTTTGCCAATCTGTTTAAACAGCAGGCATGGCCGGAGTTAAAGATTTTTGGAGATGGCAAGCAAACCAGAGATTTTATTTTTGTCAAAGATGTCGTTCAAGCAAATATGATTGCCATGTTAAATGATCAAGCCAATGGCCAGGTTTTTAATATTGGGAAGGGTATCTCTCATTCCTTACTGGATATTATTAAAGTCATGGAACAAGCCACCGGCAAAGAAGCAAAGCTCTGTTTTCAGGAAGCCAGAATGGGAGATATTAAGTATTCAGCAGCCGATATATCTAAAATACAAAAACTGGGATTTGAAGTTGATTATTCTATTGAAGAGGGCATGAAGGAGTATTTAGAAAATTGTTAAATAGAGATTGAGAGTGTTTCAATAAATTAACATAGATCGAATTATGATATATGATAAAGCAGAGTGCCATGTCATATCGATTATAAGGTGATAAAAATAATTCATAAAATAACTGCTGTTTCAGATAATAATCTCATAAACTGACAACAAACCGACATAATTGTTATGTTTTTATTATTAACTGACATTAATCCGTCAAGTTGGATTTGTTAAATACTACAAAAGCTGCTATATTCATTTTGTTATTAGTATCAGTTATAAATTAATAATTAATAAAACTGAAGCTAATTTCATGAATCAATTTATTTAAAAAAGTAAATATCAAAATTTCGAGATATATTCAAATATCAAAGCGGAGGTGAAGATGTTTAAAAAAAATTTTAAAATGACAGTTTTATTTCTGTTAGTTATTTTCCCTGCTACTCTTTTTATTAGTTGTGGTGTTAATCCAAGTAGCAGTGGTGGTGGTGGAGGGGGCAATGGTCCTGGTGATGATGAGGATGCTGCTGAGCAATTGCTTGCTGATTTAGCTCCATCATTAAGTAGTCTTATGGATGAAGTAGC
>JAKSBL010000184.1 GCA_022361115.1 Spirochaetota bacterium
AAAAAGAAAAAGAAAAAGACGAAGAAGGAAAAACAACCATCATTGAAAATCCGATTTTAATCAATCCAGTTGGTATGGATCAGTTTATCAATAACTATGTAATCGAATATCATGAATCAAAAACTAAAATTACCCTGGCAGACGGTACTGGCGGTTATAAATTCAAATTAATTCGAAAAAGATCTTCACAAAACAGTTTCAATGTTGTTTACCTAACCATTACTGAAACCGGCATTATCAGAGAAGTAGAAGGAATTACAGCAGCTCTGCAAAAAGTGACTCTTAAGATGACCAATATCAAAACCAATCAAGGTATTAGTGACAATCTGTTTGTGTATGACCCTCCATCACATACCAATGTTGTGGATAATTTTATTACGAATCAGGGAGATGAATAAAGTAAAATGGAACCATTAGGTGATTATTTAAAAGCTGTACGAGAAGAAAAAAATTTAACAATTGATAGAATTGTTAAAGAAACGCATATTATCAAAAAATTCATTCATGCTATTGAAGACGATGATTATTCTGAATTTCCCGGAGAAGCCTACTTAAAAGGTTTTTTAAGAAACTACAGCGAATATCTGGGACTAAATGCTGATGAGATTATTCGAAGGTATGAAAACATTAAATTAGCCGAAGCTCCCACTCCTATTGAACAATTAATTCCCAAACCCAAGCCCAATTTAAAACCCTTTGTAATTGGCCTCATTGGGCTTGGGCTAATCATCATTGGGACTGGCTTGTTTTTTGGAATTAAAGCAATTGTGACTAATCCGGCTATCGTGGCTCAATTTAAAAGAGATAAAAAAAAGAACTCTACAGAAGAAAATATTCATGTTTTAAAAAATGAACAGAGTGAATTTTCTTTAAAAAAAGATGAGAAGGTGGAAATATCTGTTGATTCAGTAACCTATTTCATACAAACAACCAACATCTATCCTTATGTTAAAATAGTCGATTCTAATGATCAGGAAAGTATTTTAGCTGGTGAAAAACCCAAAAAGATTGATTTAAATAATGATCAAAAAAATGATATAGAAATCACCCTCAAAAAATGGGATGAAAAAGCTGCCACTTTTTTTATCCGGAGAATTACGGAAGAAGAACTGGTTAGTTCAGAATTAGCCAAATATCAGGAATATCTGGTAGGCAATACAGAAACACTCTTTTCTGCCAGTACTCGCAGTCAAATCAATTTTACCCTGAATTTTAATGCAGACACACTAGTAAGATATATGAGTGATGATAATCCGGAAGTGGAAAAGTTTTACCAAAGAGGCTCACAATTAGAAATAAACGGTACAAACAAGATCATCCTCTGGTTAGCCAATGCTGGTGCTGTAAATATGCAATTTAAGGATAAAGAAGAAAAAATCATTCCCAATGAACCTGGTAAAGTAGATGTCAAACTCATCTACTGGAAAGAACTGTCCAATGGCTATGCATTACAAATGAGTTCCTTAAAATAAACTACATGAAAACAATTTACTTAGAAACTCTGGGCTGCAGTAAAAATCAGGTGGATTCTGAAAAAATGCTCTATCTTTTAGAAGAGGCAGGTTACCTAATTACGGATGACCCGGAAAATGCTCAGATTATTATTATCAACACATGCGGTTTCATTAAAAGTGCTAAAGAAGAAGCGATTGAAACCATTCTCAACCTCACAGAATACAAATTAGATGGTCAATGCGAAAAAATAATTGTTGCCGGCTGTTTAGCTCAAAGATATGCAGAGGAAATCAAAAAAGAAATACCTGAGGTTGATATTGTTTTTGGCGTGGGAAATATTTCTCAAGTATTAGAAGCTGTCGAAGGGGAAAAGCAGACAATCATCCCTGATTATCAGCCTGACCATCTGACTAAACGCAAAATATTAGGTTATCCTGGAACCGGATATTTACGAATATCTGACGGATGTTCTAATTTTTGCAGCTATTGTTCCATTCCATTAATAAGAGGCCATCTCCGATCCAGAGAAATTTATGAAATTCTGGAAGAACTGCAATTTATGATGAGTCAGGATTTATCAGAAATTATCATCATAGCCCAGGATTCGGCAAATTATGGCCAGGATATTCATCATAAAGCAATGCTGGGCGAATTAATTTCGCAAATTGATGCAGTTTTACCAGATAACATCTGGCTAAGGGTATTGTATCTCCATCCGGAACATTTGACAGATGCTATACTGGACCATATGAAAAAAGCCAGGCATTTTCTACCCTACTTTGATCTCCCCTTTCAATCTGCTAGTGATAAAATCTTAAAGTCAATGGGCAGAAAAAAAGCTGCTCACTATTATCTGAATTTAATTAAAAAAATCCGAGACAAATTTGAAAATCCGGTTTTTCGATCCTCTTTTATTGTTGGATATCCCGGGGAAACAGAGGGTGATTTTCAGCAAACCCTGGATTTTTTGAACCAGGCAAAACTAGACTGGGTTGGAGCTTTTCCTTATTCAAAGGAAGAAAACACTCAAGCCGCACATTTGAAAAAGCAGGTTTCTAAAAAAGTAAAAGAAAAACGGTACAACCAGTTGCTGGATCTTACTGAATCAATCACTACCCAATCGTTAAACCGCTTTATAGGAACCCAGCAAAAAGTTTTAATCGAAGAACCAGTAGAGGGCAGTGATCTCTATTTAGGCAGGTTTTGGGGACAGGCACCAGAGGTAGATGGTTTAACAGTTGTTGATGCTTTTAATGCAAAACCAGGAACTTTTATCCAGACCACTATAAAAAAACTGAATGGCAAAGACTTCTATGCAGCAGAATAACTTGCTCAATCCGCAACAACAAAAAGCAGTAGCAACTCTAAACCAGTATGTATTGATCCTGGCTGGAGCAGGTTCAGGCAAAACCCATACCATTACCAGCCGGATTGTTTATTTAATCAATCAGTTAAATATTTCCCCGCAAAACATTCTAGCTGTAACTTTTACAAACAAAGCTGCGAATGAGATGGCAGAAAGAGTTGCAGATAAAACAGCAGCAGCCATTAAGCCCCCCCTGATAAAAACCTTTCATTCATTTGGTGCCTATTTTTTAAGACAGTTTGCCTTTGCTGCCGGCAGAAAAAACAATTTTGTCATTTATGATGAGGATGATTCCAAAAAAATATTAGCACCAATATTAAAAGAAAAAGGGTATCCCCGCAGCGAATTAAAAGCAATAAAAAACTGGATTAAGCAGTATAAACAAAAAGATGAAAAAATAGACCTGACCAACAGCCGGGATATTGCTTATAGTGAAATGGCTAAAATTTATAACCAGATGCTGTTAGATAATAACAGTTTTGATTTTGAGGATCTGTTATTAGAGCCCTTAAAAATACTAAAAAATTATCCTGAAATTGCTGAGCCTTTTTGTAAAAGATTTCAATATATTTTGGTGGATGAGTATCAAGACACAAATCATACCCAGTTTGAGTTACTCAAACAAATCTGCCGGCAGAATACTCAGTTAATGGTAGTTGGTGATGAAGATCAGTCTATTTACCGTTTTCGTGGTGCAGATATTCAGATCATTTTACAGTTTGCCCAGTATTTTCCTGATAGTGAAATCATCCGTCTGGAACAAAATTACCGGTCTACACCGCAAATCCTGCATTTGGCAAATCAAGTCATTAAAAATAATCAGGAACGGATTGGAAAAAACCTTTTTTCACAAAACCAGCAGGGCAAAAATGCGGCTGTTATCGATGCTTTGGATGAACGGGAAGAAGCTGCAAAGATCCTTTACTATATTGACCAGCAACAATTACCTTATGATCACACAGCCATCCTTTTTCGCACAAATAATCAATCCCGTACCTTTGAACAGCTGCTTAACCAGGCTGGAATCCCCTATATTGTTTATGGATCTATTGGCTTTTTTGATCGGGAAGAAATCCGGGATACCCTTCTTTTGTTAAAGTGGCTCATCAATCCTCAGGATAAAGTTGCCTTTCAGCGTTTTGCCAATAAACCAGCCCGGGGATTAGGCGATAAATCTCTGGAAAAATTTTTCTTAACAGCCGGCAATTATGAAAATGACCTTTATCTGGCTTTACAGGATATCCTGCAACTCACAACTGTGCCTAAAAAAGCAAGAGAAGCTTTATTTAACCTGTCAAAAATTTTTTCAGAAAGAGATACTCTATTAGAAAACAGTTCCCTTTATGAAATCATCAATCATTATCTGATTGAATTAGGCTTATGGGATTACTATCAAAAAAAAGACAGTGAAACCGGAACGGATAAAATAGCCAATATCAAAGAATACCTGGGAACGATTGAGCACTTGGAACCTGGAAAAGAGCAAATCATTCAGTACCTGGAAGAAGTTTCCCTTACAGCTGGTTTAAATGATAAAAAGGATTTAAGCCGGGGCATTAAACTCATGACTGTTCATAACTCTAAGGGCCTGGAATTTGATCATGTCATTATTGCTGGTTTAGAAGACGGCTTGTTTCCTCATCAAAATTCCGTTGTAGAAAACGGCAGTGAGGAAGAAGAAAGACGTCTGTTTTATGTAGCAATTACCAGAGCCAGAAAAACTCTCTGTTTTTCCTATTGCAGAAGACGCAATCTTTTCGGCAGCTGGTCAGATAGTATGCCTTCCAGTTTTTTTCAAGAGCTGGATAAAGAGTATTTAGATTTACATTTATTAGAAAATAATATATTTATCAAACCTACTGATGAAAATAACCCATATACCAACTTTTTTTTCTTAAAAAAAGGCGATAAAGTTCGACATTCCCAATATGGGACCGGGATTATCATGGATATCAAAAAAAAGCACAATAAACACTTGGCAATGATTGATTTTTATGATTATTCTCTTAAAGAATTGATTATTGAATTTTCAGATGTAGAAAAATTATAATATTTTAATTGAAAATTAATAATTTTTTTTTAAAAACATACCAAATGGTATATAGACGAATCAAGTTTTTTGCGCTAATAATATCTATAAAGGAATAGTAAATTTATTTTTTAGTGACTTTACTTTTTTTAAAATCAGATTTAAAATTAATAACAGGATGATCTGACAGATTATTAAGACATCAGGTTTTTAATACTGATTTTATAAATTTTATCAAGGGTAATTTATGAAGAGAGTATTACAAGTTAATTTAAGAGACAACACCTGCGAAATTGATCTGGATATAGTTAAAAAGTATCATATTCGGTTTCTTGCTGACAGCAATAAAATTAATTTTGGCATCCAGCGATCTGATTTAAACTGTGCCGAACGGGTTACCGAAGCCCTATTTAATAACAACAACTATGCTATTAACTGGATACACCGTAATCTAACCTGGGACCATGTCGCTGACTACCTTTCAGCCAATGGAGTCACTCAACCCATAGAAAAAAAAGAGTGGGACCATGCTGAAAAAATAATCATCGAAAAGTAAAAAAATCCTTTTAAACAAATCATTTTCCCTTTTCCTCTTTTTTCTATATACTTATATTATAAATAGAAGAGCTTAACTTATTTAAAATGGGAGGATGATATGAATAAAAAAATTGTTCTCTGTCCAGGCTTAAGAACACCTATCGGTCAATTAGCAAAATCTTTTTCCCAAATCCTGCCGGAAGATCTCTTACAATACACAGTAGAAAACCTTTTAAAAAAAACAAATTTAAAAAAAGAATCGATAGATGGAATGATTATCGGCTGGACTGGACAATCTTCTCATGCCCCAAATATTGCCAGAATTGCCGGATTAAAGGCAGGACTCTCCGAATCTATACAAGCAGTAACTCTACAAGCCAATTGTGTTTCTGGTATTGAAGCTATTTCATCTGCAGCTCGCCGGATTGCACTGGGGGAAGGGGAATGCTACATTGCCGGCGGGACTGAATCCATGTCTAGTATGCCCTTTATTATGAGGGGGGACCGGCAGCATAAGGCATTACGGACCCTGGATACGCTTTACAAAAACTGGGATACCCTCCCGGCTGATCCGGCAATCAAAATACTGGATAGTATAGAAGAAGGACTAACCGATCCTGTAAAAAGGATCTCCATGGCCCAAACAGCTGAGCTGTGCGCACAAAAGTTTAATATTTCCAGAGCTGAACAGGATCAATATACACATCAGACCCTTTCCCGCTGTGCCGAAGGGGTTGACTCCGGGTTTTACAAAAACCATGTTGTCCCCTTAAAAATCAAGGGAGAACAAATACTGGAGAAAGATGAATACATCCAATTAAGAAGGGGCCTCATAGATAAGCCTCAAATGATCAAAAAAGCTCCCCCGTTATTTCAAAATTCCACCTATCCTTTTTCCCGGTTTTATCAAGATTTTGGATACCTGATGGGGGAAAAAAAATATCAGGAAGGGGTCACTCAGCCTACAGTAACTCTATTTAATGCCTGTCCCCGTTCTGACGCTGCTGTTGCTATTATCGTTACTAGTGAAGAAAAAGCTCAGGAACTGGGCCTGGAAATAATGGCAGAAATCAAATCCTGGGCTTTTACTGGTGTTGATCCGGCTTTTATGGGCATTGGCCCGGCTTATGCTGCGCCCATTGCTCTGAAAAATGCAGGACTCTCCTTTAATGACCTGGATCAAATCGAACTCCATGAAGCATTTGCAGCTACTGTTCTTTCTGTCTTTTATATTGGTGAAAAAGAATTTAACCATTCCTGGAAAAAAATGTGGAAAGAAAAAAAACTCAATCCTAATGGAGGTTCTATGGGTTTAGGCCATCCGCTAGCTGCGACTGGAACCCGCCTGCTGCTAAACTTAATTGATGCTTTAAAAGCCAACCGGCCAAGCCGTTTTGGTTTGGTTGCTGCCTGTGCTTCCGGAGGCTTAGGAGGCGCAATGATTATAGAGAAAAAAAGGTAAAATGGGAAATCATTCATGACGGTCATACAAAAAATCATAGATCAGGCTGGTTTTTTAAATAAAAAAATTGTGTTTTGTGAATACCGGGATTATCGAATTTTAAAAGCCCTGACTATTGTACAACAAAAAAAAATTGCCCGACCCCTTTTATTAGGGAATCGGCAATCCATCAATGAAAGTGCCGGAAATTTTAAGCTTGATTTAGGGGATAT
>JAKSBL010000276.1 GCA_022361115.1 Spirochaetota bacterium
CACAATATTCAACCACATCACTCATTGCATTGGGTATGACTT
Organism: Spirochaetota bacterium; assembly: GCA_022361115.1. Classification (GTDB taxonomy): domain Bacteria; phylum Spirochaetota; class GWE2-31-10; order GWE2-31-10; family GWE2-31-10; genus JAKSBL01. The sequence goes on from JAKSBL010000276.1 coordinate 43, forward strand.
CATCAAAGAGGATAATTTCACACCCCTTATCTTTTAAAATACTTTCAATACGTGCAATAAGATTGTTTTCATGAAGAATCCCTTCTGTGACTAACATCACCTTGGTACCAAATTCATTGGCAATATTGCCAAGGCGATTCACCACATCCAGGCCGAATTTTAGTTTTGCAGGAATATAAAGATCAAAAACTTGCAAGATCTACCTCTAAAAAAACGGAGTTTTTTTTAAAACTCCGTTTAAATTTTATATTTTAAGCTATTAAAACCCAAATGATTTTAATAATTTATCAGCAATTTCATCAACCACCTGATCATTAACATAATCTGAAGAATTGATATTTTGTTTTGCTGCTTCCACTTTATCAGTTCGAATGTCAGGGGTACTATTTACAATATCCATAATTTTCTTGTTTTCAGCTAAACTGGAAGCTTCTTGTGAAATACTAACACTATCAGAGGCTTTTACATTTTGTGGCTTACGTGTTTTATTAATTTTGCTATAATCATTATAATTATTGATGGAACCAATTTTATCTATACTCATATTATCACCTCATTATAATTATCGTCTTGTAAAAAAATAACTTTATCAACCCTTTTGAAAAAAACCAGTTATTTTTATTTCATTAAAAATCTTAGTACAATATTGATTATACCTTTTTTTATCCAAATAATCAATTTTATAACATCAATAAATCATTCAGCATAAAAAGGAAGGATAAAATAAATTTATCTCTAATACCTTTTCGAGCAATTTGAATAAATCTTAACCTTTTTTTTCATTTTTTTCAAATTATTCTGCTATCTTTTTTCGAAAAAACTTGTAAATGATCTGAAGTAATATATTTTATTCAACAAGCAGCGGCAAAGTTACTGATCTTTAACAATACAGACTGAATAAAAGTCCCAAGCATTAGATTTACAGGAAAAAAATGGTGCCAGGCACAATATTTTTAATAAAATTAACAAAATTCCCTCTGTTAACCCCCGTCGTCCATTTGTATTACATGTAATACAAAAAGTCATCACTCGGTTTTACAATTTTGATTTTTAAGTAATTATATATGCAGTGAAGCACAATCTTCTCCAATACTCTGTAGGCTCTATCCTACAAAAAAATAGGCCTTTTTCTACATCTTTATACTCCTTTAATCTATTGCAAATATAAACAAACTTCCTTATTATTATAATATTATGATCAACTCTCTATATCCCCTATGGATGTGGTATAAATTAAAAAAAAGAAAAACTGTAGGTTCTTTATGAACTTATTCATTTAGAGGAGAGGAATATGAAAAATACAACAAGAGGTATCAAACTTAGTATCAAACTTATTTTAGGATATCTGGTAATTCTTTTACTAATGGTAGTTGTTGCTGTTATAGTCTGGTTTAATATCAGCTCACTTATGCGATCTGTCGGCTGGGTTAATCACACCTATGAAGTTCTTAATGAAATTGCCAGAGTAGAAAAAGGGCTGGTTGATATGGAAACCGGAATGAGAGGGTTTGTAATCGCTGGAAATGATGAGTTCTTAGAACCTTACATTGCAGGAGAAGGTGAAGTCTTCAAGGCACTGGAAAAAGCCAAGAAACTAACGAGTGACAACCCTGGGCAGGTAGAGCGATTTAAAAAAGTAGAAAAAAATGCAAAAGAATGGAAAGAAAAAGTGGCAGATAGTCAAATTCAGGCAAGAAGGGATGTGCTTTCTGGTAAAAGTACCATGTCTGATGTTGTTGCACTTATACGGTTGGCTACGGGAAAAAAATATATGGATGGAATGCGGGTGATTCTTGGAGAGGCAAAAGATGAGGAGAATAGATTAATTGTGCCAAGGCAGCAACAACAGCAGGATGCAGTATCAATGGTTTACGGTTTTCTGATTAGTGGAACGGTGATTGCTTTTTTATTAGGTTTATTAATAGCTGCTTTAATAATTAGAAGTGTTACAAAACAACTTGGAGGAGAACCACTGGAAGTGATGAAAGTGGCCCAAAAACTTGCAGAAGGCGACTTTACCGTTGAATTGATGTTAAAAAGGGGTGATAAATTCAGCGCTCTAGCTGCCATACAAAACATGATAAAAGCATTGAGTAAGCTTATTGAAGATGTAAAAAACACTTCAGAAGGTATTTTTTCCGGCTCTAATCAAGTATCAACTGCAGCACAATCTTTAGCACAAGGCTCAAGTGAATTAGCCTCAAGTATTGAAGAGATGGGAGCCAGTATAGAAGAGATGGAATCAACAATCGATCAGAACACGGATAATGCTATTGAAGGGGAAAAAATAGCCACTAATACAGCTGAAAATGCTAAAGAGGGGGGTGAAGCGGTTGAAAAAACTGTTGATTCAATGAAAAAAATTGCAGAAACCATAAATATCATTTCAGAAATTGCAAACAACACCAATATGCTTGCCCTGAATGCAGCTATTGAGGCAG
>JAKSBL010000249.1 GCA_022361115.1 Spirochaetota bacterium
GATAATTCTTGGTGTCAGAGATAATTCTTGGTGTGGAAGTTATATGTTATTTTTTTAAAATGCCTATTACTACGAGCAGGATTGATTGTGGCTGTTGATGCAAACACAATACACTCTTTTTGAGTCAAGGGATAGGTCGTAAGTATTTTGTTATTATTCCAGCTATCTGTTTTGTTTTGGATTCTTTATTAATTACTATCAGTATTAAAAGGTTTGGTTTATTTATTCTTATGAATCACTCTTTTTCTTTTTATACGGTTATTTTGGTGCTATTTTTTTATTTGTTTATGGTTTGATTAGTTTAGTTTCTGTATTCAAGAAAAAGTTCATAGAAGTGGATAAGCAGGGCGGGCCTCAAAGTTTAAAAGCAGCAATCCTATTAACTCTGGGAGTTACATTATTAAATCCTACATGTTTATCTTGATTTTATGTGGAGTATGGTAATATCACCTGCTTCACAAATCAGTAGATAGAACGTTTTCCAGATCAGACAAATAATAATTTAAAATAGTTATTGTTATTAAAGTTAAAGTGTAAAAATTAAGGCTAAACCATCAATATTCAGAAAATTTATTGAATCAGTAGCTTTGGAAAGGGCAGTTGTGGGGGAGATATAATTGTGATGAATTGTCGTTCTTACCCTCCATTTTCTAATGGAGGGATGTAGCTTTTTTTCCTTATAAACAGTATTTTTCTCTTAAATAAATAAGGTTTTTACCAAATTTATTTTCAATTTCTTTGCCAAACTCTTTTTGAATATCACCAATAAAAAAATCATGAATAATGTATTCTTCAATAGACTTAACCAGGCCGCGGTTTTGAGTCCAAACAATTTGAGCTGGGGTATTTGCATTCCCTAAACTACCTGTTAGACAAATACGAGAATCTACAACACAGTCCAGAGTATTTCCAAATTTAGTAAAGTATTCAAACAAAACAGTATAGTGATAATGAATTTCTCCGAATTCCAATTGCGTATTACCATAATTTAAGACAAAAATCTTGATTCCTTGATCAAAAGCTTTTTTTAAATGGGGTTTTAGATGAACTAATTCATCATCCCATAAACCAATATAAATTTTTTCAGTTGCCTTTTGAATGATGTCTTCTGTTGCTTGTAATGCTTCATCTCGGCTGGAAATATTCCAAACTGGATCAAAATCAGAAGTAAAAGAAATATTTTTTAATTTATCATTTAATTTATCAATATATTCTGTATGTTCTTTTTTAAGTTTATCAATTAAATCTCGTGGTGAAAGTGGCGAGAATTTCGTAGGGTTTTCACTGGCTAAAAGTGCAACGCCTTTTTCAATTAGACGTCGAGTGATGTCGTAAACACGAGCATGAGGAACCCCTGATTTTTGTGATATTGTATAAGCTGTAGCAGGATGCTGGGTTAGCAAAGAGAGATAGACCTTTGACTCATATTCGGTAAATCCAAACTCCTTGAGATAGTGAATAATTTCATTAATATTTTCAATCATTTTTTACTCCATTAATAGTTTTCTTTTTTATATATGGTGAGGTCATAGCTCTTAATAAAGATCCATAACTCAATTCAAAGGAGAGAGTATCTCCAGGTTGATATTGTTTAGTAGATTGACTAATATCTACAATTAGATGATCACTGGATGCACCTAATATTTCCAGGTTTTTATCAAGTGGAATCATGCCATCAGGATCCACATCCTGTCTACCTACATTTAAAATAACTCGTTTAATTTTTCCCTTATCTTCAAAAACTGGTACATTGCCAAAGGCGTCCTGGCCAATTTTGCCAATAGGAA
>JAKSBL010000166.1 GCA_022361115.1 Spirochaetota bacterium
TTTGAAGTCTTGTTAAATGCTTTAGAAGCAGGCTTATATTGATCTGCTTTTTTTAACACTATAAGTTGTATTATACAACAAAATACTAAGGAGCCATAATGATAACAGATAGTTTATTACAAAACCAGCAATGGACAAAATATTTTCAATCAAGAAAAATGGATCAGGTATTAAAAAAACACCAAACTCCTTTTTATTTTTATGATGCAGAAATCCTGGTAGAAAAATATCATAGTTTATTCCAGGCGATTCAGTATCCTGGATTAAAAATATTTTATGCAATGAAAGCAAATTATAATGTTGCTCTCTTGAGAATTTTAAAAGATTTAGGAGCTGGAGTTGATACGGTTAGTCCAACAGAGTTGATTTTGGCTGAAAAAATTGGCTTTTCTCCAGATAAAATCATTTTTACTGCCAATAATATGACTGATCAAGAAATGCATTTTATTGCTAAAAAAGGAATCCTTTTTAATATTGGTTCTTTATCCAGGTTAAAAAAGTTTGGGCAAGCATATCCGGGAAGGGCGGTGTGTCTCCGTTTTAATCCAAATATTATTGCAGGTGCCCATGAAAAAATACAAACTGGGGGAAATAAATCAAAATTTGGAATTTTGTTGACTGATGTCGGAAAAGCTGTAGATATTTGCAAGCAATATCAGTTAAAAGTAATTGGGCTTCATGAGCATACTGGCAGTGGGATAGAATATACCGATCAAGTTTTAGAAAGTATGAAAAATCTATTAAGGCTGGTACAAAAACAATACTTTCCTCAACTTGAATTTGTTGATTTTGGAGGAGGTTTTAAGGTTCCCTATCATCCAGATGAGAAATCCATTGATTATCATTTATTTGGTAAAAATATCTCAGAAATTTTTCAACAGGCTTGTTCTCAATATGGGAAAGATTTAGCTCTTTATTTTGAGCCTGGTAAATATTTGACTGCAGAATGTGGGTTTTTAATCGTTCAGGTTAATACTTTAAAAAGTAATGAAGAACGTACTTTTGCTGGTGTTAATTCAGGTTTTGGCCATTTGATCCGTCCTTCCTATTACAATGCTTATCACCATATTGTGAATTTGAGTAATCCTCATGGTGAAATAAAAAAATATGATGTTTGTGGTCAAATATGTGAAACCGGGGATTGTTTTGCCCGAGATAGAGCAGTCAATCAAATCAGAGAAGGGGATTATTTAGCCTTTTTTACTACAGGTGCTTACTGTTTTGCAATGGCTTCAATTTATAATCTTCGTCCTCTACCATCAGAAATTTTGTATTCTCAAGGCCAAACAAAATTGATCACAAAAGAACTAACTGCAAATGAATTAGCAGAACAGATCCTCAGGAGAAGTATATGTCTATAGTATCATTTGTTAAAATGCAGGCTTTGGGCAATGATTATATTTATATTGAAGAAGAAATATTTGATCAAAATAAATTTTCAAACTGGGCAAAATTGTTATCTGATCGGAATTTTGGGATAGGTGGTGATGGATTGGTGGTGATTCTTCTTTCTGGAAAAGCTGATGTTATGATGCGGATGTTTAATGCTGATGGGAGTGAAGGGGAGATGTGCGGCAATGCGCATTTTGTTTTTGAAGGTACTGTTAATTTAGAAAACCTAAGACAAACGAATCAGATTGAATAATACTGTACATTTTAACTTATTTCTAATATACTAGTTATGATATGCCTGAACTTCCTGATCTTGTTTATATTGAAAAAAAGTTAGCCCCGCTTATTGTAAATAAAAAAATTGTTCAGACTGAAATTCAGTACCCTCTCATTTTACGTCTCTTAATAGATGTTGATTTTGCTCAGTCTTTGATCGGTCAAACCTTTCTTTCTGTTACACGTAAAGGGCCATTTTTGATTTTAAAGATGGATGACTATGATCTGGTCATTCATTTTATGCTAGCAGGCAAATTGCAGTTTCAGCAACATGGAGAAAAAAAAGTAAAAAAAATCTGTTTTTCCCTGTTACTGGATAGTGGTGATCAGCTTCATTATGCTGATGATAAACATATGGGAAAAGTGTATCTAGCTAAAGAAGATTTATACTCCCAAATTCCTGGTTTAACTGATCAGGGTGTTGATATCACTTGCCCTGAGTTTATCGAAACCACCTTTTTAAAATTGATAGAAAAAAAAAGGCAGCAGGTTAGGGTGTTTCTCATGGACCAAAAACTACTAAGTGCAATAGGCAATGCTTATGCAGATGAAATACTTTTTCATGCTAAGATCCATCCAAAAACCCTCTGTTCCCAACTCTCATTGGAAGAAAAGAAGCAGCTTTTTCTAAGTATCCAGGTGGTCATACAAGAAGGGATAGAGGAGATCGAAAAAGCTAATCAGGGAATTGAAGTCAAGGTCAGAGATCATATGAAGGTAAGAAATCGACAAAACCAGGATTGTCCTATCTGTGGTTCTACCATCCGCAGAGCCAGTGTATTAGGTTTTGATACTTTTTTTTGTCCTCACTGTCAGCCTCCAAAAAAACCCCAATTTATCAATTGGTGAGGAAAATTTTCTATGCAAGACCGCTGGATAATGGAGGAGGCAAAAAAACTTGGAATTGATGCAATTGGTATTATCTCAATTGATAAATTAAATCAGGTTTATCAACAATACCAGGTAGCAGACCGTTTTTATCCACAGCATTTCTTTCCCCAGGCTCATTCAGTACTCTGTGCTGCTCTCTCCTATCAATATGATTGGAATCAAGAATCCGCAAATAGTATCGGCTATATTGCTCGTTATACTAGTGCCAATTTCTATAAATTTTTATATCAAAAATTAACAATTTTGGGACGAATGATTAAAGAAAAAAAAGGAGGAGATTTATCAAAAAAGGAATTTTATAAAATATTTGTGAATTCCCGAATTCATGATAAAACAGCTGCGTTAGCTACAGGAATTGGAAGCTGGTTGAAAAATAATTGTTTATCCATTAACCATCAAGGGCCTCGCTTTGTTTTAGGAGAAATTTTATTCTCCTGTCAATTAGAGGAGTTTGTTGGTCAGCCCGAAGAAACCTGTGTCAAATGTCAACTTTGCATCAAGAGTTGTCCAACTCAGGCTTTAAAACCCTATCAATTAGATAAAAAAAAGTGTCTTCAAAAACTAACCACTGAACGCAACTGGACAAACAAAGAATTTAATGATTATATTAAACCAAATTGGGGAAGTCGTTTTTACGGTTGTACAACTTGTATTGATGTCTGTCCGCTTAATAAAAAAAATCCAATAAAAACCCAAAAAGAAAATTTCCCTGGCTGGATTGGAACTAAAGTTAATTTTGATGAGTTATTACAAGTAGATTCTACTCAAATCAAAACCTATTTTGTTCAAAATCAGTTATCAGCGAGCTGGATCTCAAAAGAATCATTAATGAGAAATGCACTTTTAGCTCTCTATCATCAAAATAGAATTTCTACCATTAAAGAGTATGTTGAAAAAATGAAATATCTCCATTGGAATGATGAGGAAATAGGATACATAAAAGAGTTTTTGTCATCTTATTTAAACATTAACTAGAGGTTTTGTAAAAACTTATGAAAGCCTTGTTTTTTTTATCATTCTTCAATATATTTACAACAGTAATGATATGAATCATAATACCCATTGTATTGTACATTTTTTATCATCAGTTTTTGATGGGTAAGTAAATAAACATAAGGATTTTATTATGAAAAGATTCATTATTTTTATAACAATTTTTTTCTTCTTATTTTCATGTAAAAAGGAAATAGAGAATACTTCTGAGACTAAACAAGATGAGCTGGTTCAGCCGGTTAATCTTAGTTCAAGTGATGTAAATAATCTGATAGTTAAAATGAATGGTGATGTTCCCAAGGAAAAGGTGAAGTTTGTTGATGTTGAGTTTACCAATTTAAAATCTCAATCAAAAAAACTTTCAGACTATAATGGAAAAGTGATTTTGTTAAATCTGTGGGCTACCTGGTGTCCTCCCTGTCGAGCTGAAATGCCATCAATGGAAAATTTATACAAAAGGTATCAAGGGAAAGATTTTGTTATCCTGGCAGTATCAGTTGGCGAAACGCAGCAAACAGTACAAAATTTTGTCAAAAATAAGAATTTTACTTTTCCCATATTTGTGGATGACAAAAATCAAGCTACCTCAGCTTATAGTACGGGTTCAATTCCAACAACCTATTTGATTGATCAAGAGGGATACTTAATAGCCCGTTTTGTTGGTGGCAGAGACTGGGATGGAGAAGAAATTCATCAGCTTATAAATCAGCTACTTTAATAAAATTTTTATATTTTCTGTAACAAATGAAAATAATTTCTTTTCTCCCTTTTTTCTGTTATAATCAATGCTGAGTAATTATTATTCAGGATTTGCAATGGATGTTAGAAGCAGATATAAAAAATATCACAATTTGTATATTAAGTTAATTGAAAGTATCACCAGTTTACAAATTGATATTGAACAACTCTTACCTATTGTAGCCCTGGTATTATGCGAAGTAGGATATGCAGATCGTAGTGCTGTCATTTTATTTGACGAAGATCAGCAGTATGGAAATATTATTACTGGTTTTCATATTTTAAAAGAACAATTTCACTCTGACTCTGATCAACAGATTGAGTTAAAAAATTACCCAGAAATTGTCGAAGTCATCAATAATCAAAATATCCTCATGCTGAATTCCAAAGAGGAACTATTAAAATATCTCCCTTCTGTTGAAGTAACAAAAAAGGATCAAAATAAATATTCCCTTTCTTCTGTTTTAATTACTCCTTTAATCCATCATAATAAAATTATTGGAATTATCCGGATAGACAAATTAGATTCTGATGAAAATTTTGCTGAAGATGATGAACTTTTTTGCAAAATTATTTGTGATTATCTTTCTACCAGGATCGACGTAGATACAAAAAGTAATCTGGAGAAAGAGAAATATCTCATAGAGAATCTGCTAAACTCCATGCTGGATACTCTAATTATTCTCAATTCCGACCAAACCATTCAAATGGTAAATGCTGCTACTGAGATATTATTAGGTTATCAATCAGCAGAATTAATCGGTAAGAACTTGTCGCAAATTATTGACGATAGTGAATTGCTGGAAGCAATTACAAACTCGGAAATTACCGAACAAATGGAAACCTATTATTTAAGCAAAGATGGTCAAATAATTCCTGTCTTACTTTCTGTTTCTATTATGTGGGATGATGATGGTGAAAATCAAGGCATTATTTGTGTTGCCAAAGATATTACTAATATTAAGGATTTAGAAAAAAAATTGCTTCAAACGCAAAAAATGGAAGCAATTGGCAATCTTGCCGGGGGTATAGCTCATGATTTTAATAATATTCTTACCATTATCCGTAGTTACAATGAAATTATTCATACGTCTGTTCAGACACACCCAGAGATAGCCAGAAATGTTGAAGAAGTCATTGCTGCTGTAGATAAAGCTTCAGCATTGACTAGACAGCTATTAGCATTTAGTCGAAAACAAATTTTGCAGAAAAAAGTGATTAACCTCAATGAAATCATTGAAAATCATCTGACTATGCTGAAAAGGTTGATTGGGGAAGATGTAGAGCTGGTAACGTATTTGGACAGTCAGTTGGAAAACATTAAAGTTGATCCGATTCAATTAGAACAGGTTATCATGAATTTACTGGTGAATGCCAGAGATGCTATGCCCCAGGGTGGACAAATCAGTCTAAAAACTGAAATGTGTGAGATTGATGAGAAAACCAGCCGCTTAATTTTGGATGCTGTACCAGGAAATTTTGTTCATTTAGTGGTTAAAGATGACGGTGTAGGAATTACAGAAGAAAATTTACCCTGTATTTTTGATCCTTTTTTTACTACAAAAACGAAAGAAAAGGGATCTGGTCTTGGACTTTCAGTTGTTTATGGAATTGTTAAACAACATGATGGGTGGATAACTGTCAATAGTAAAGCGAATAAAGGAACAACCATTCATATTTATCTTCCCGCAGTTGGCCATGAAGAGCATAAAGGAGATAATAAGGTTTTTAATCCTATTGCTTTTAGTGGCTCTGGAGAAAGAGTTTTGATTATTGAAGATGATCAGGAGTTATTAAAATTAACTGAGCGAATTTTAAAGACAAAAGGATTTTCTGTTTATCCTGCTTCCAATGCAGCTTCAGCTAAACAGGTTTTTTCTGAACAAAATCAGCAGTTTGATATTGTTTTAATTGATGCTGTACTCCCTGATTCGACAGGATTAAAATTGATTGATGAATTTCAAGAGGCAAAACCAGACTTAAAAGTCATTCTCTGCAGCGGTTATCTGGATGAGAAAATTCAGTGGTCCTTAATTCAGGAAAAAAAGATCCCTTTTTTACAAAAACCTTTTTCAATTAACGATATCATGTCTATTTTTAAAGATATTTTAGATAAATAAAATTAAATTGTTTAAAACTGATGTTCCATCCGTAAAATGTCATACTCTTGTGGAATAATAATTTTCCCTTGTTGATCATAAAAAATAGCTGTAATTTGTTGATGATGATGGGCAATATCGAGTAGTTGTTGGTTTTCATCAAATAATTGTATTTTACCAATTGGCACTGTTTTCATATCAGGGCCAATTAATTCCAATAGATCATTCGTTTTTATAGAATTATAAAGTTTGAGCTGATTTTTTTTGCCTCCTTTGACAATTAAAGCAGCCAAACGGACATTGCGGTGATACATTTGACTGTCTGTGATTAATGCCTTATCCTGGGGATGATCAAAATAAAAGCCTGTACAAAATTTACGGTGGGAAACCATGTTCAACTCTTTTTCAATTAAATCACGGTTAAACTCAATATCCGGGTTGCTTAAATGATTTAAAGCATTTCGATAAGCCCGGACAATACTGGAAATATAAAGAATCGACTTCATCCTTCCTTCGATTTTTAAACTGGTAATTCCTGCATCTACAATTTTTTCCAGATGATCAATCATGCAAATGTCCTGAGAAGAGAGAATATAGGTGCCCTGGTCATCCTCGCTGATGGTGTAATCCTGGTCTGGACGAGAAGGTTCTTTCAAAATAAATTCCCAGCGGCAGGAATGGACACAGTCACCCTGATTAGCTGATCTCACTTGTTCAGATTTGGCTCCTTTTTTTAATCCTAAATCAGGGTGGGTCATATAAGCTGATAATAAACACCGGCCGGAATAGGAAATACACATTGCACCATGAATAAATGCTTCTAATTCGATCCTGGTATTGTCATGGATTTGTCGGATTTGTTTTAATGACAATTCTCGAGCCATGACTAAACGGTGTGCACCTAATTTTTCATAAACCAAAGCAGCATATTGATTGGTAGTATTAGCTTGTGTACTAACATGAATAGGAATTTCCGGAGCATATTGCTTTGCTAATTCCATAGCTCCTAGATCTGAAATAATTAGGCCATCACAACCACTGGAAGCAATAAATTTTAATTCTTTTATGTATTCTTCTGTTTGATCAGGCATTAAATAAATATTTAAGGCGGCATAGATTTTCTTTTTTAAAAAGTGAGTATATTGAACTGCTTCTAAGAATTCATCATGATCAAAATTACGGGAATTTGCCCGAAGTGAAAAACTTTGTAAGCCAACATATACAGCATCAGCCCCAAAGTGAAAAGCTACTTTGAGTTTTTCAAAATCACCAGCAGGAGATAATAGTTCTATATTTTTATTATGGATAAGCAAATTAGTATATCCCTTTTAATTGTTTGTAGCGTTGTTGAGCCAATAAATGTTCTTCATAAGTTTCTGAAAAATGATGAGTCCCCCGAGCAGGATCTTTTACTACAAAAAACAAATATTTATGTTTTGACGGGTGAAATGCTGCATTTAAAGCAGTATAACCAGGGCTGCAAATTGGGCCAGGTGGTAATCCCAGGTTTAAGTAAGTGTTATAAGGGTGAGGAATCAACAGATCTGATTCTAGCAGGTGTTCTTTGGGCTCACCAAGAATATACTGGATGGTAGCACAGCTCTGGATTTTCATGTTTTGCTGTAATCGATTATTAAAAACTCCGGCAACCACTGCAGCTTCCTCCCGGTTTTTAACTTCTTTTTCGATAATTGCTGCTAGAGTGACTTTTTCCAGTAGTTCATCAGCTGTGAGGCTTCGATAATTTGGTTCAATAACCTGAAGTTTTTCAAAAAAGAGTTGAACCATTGTACTAAATACTGTTTTGGTATCAGATCCTTTAAATACCTTGTAAGTATCTGGATACAGAAAGCCTTCTGCACTAGATTGTCCAGACAGGCCGATTGAAGCAGTATAGTTTTTTTGAGCTAGAAAA
>JAKSBL010000414.1 GCA_022361115.1 Spirochaetota bacterium
CGTTGAGGCTGTCATCCCAGTCATCCAAGTCATCTGTTTCAGCAAAGGCAGACAGGCTTAAGAAAATTAAGGCTATAGATAAGATTTTATTCATATCAGGATCCATTTGATAAATTATTTAGTCAGTTTTTTTATATACAATGTGTTAACACTGGACAATTTAGCACATAACTTTTTAAAATTCAACAATTTAGTTCAAAAAAATGGGCCTTTGATGATTAGATAAAAAAAAGCCAGGCAATGCTGTATTACCTGGCTAATAATAACTATTTTATATTTTACTTTATACTGATCCCAGGAGAATGATTGAGGCTACTAATGCTAAAATCGCGTAGAACTCTGGCATAGCTCCCATGACTAAACCAGGAACTAAAGTATTGTGTCCGGAGCCAATGGCTGAAGCACTGGAAGCACAGACTTTTCCCTGAAAAATAGCAGAAATTAATGCTGCTAAACCTAACATAATACCTGCTCCAAATACTAAGGAAGCACTAAATAGAGATATATTTTCATTTACTTTACCCAAGTATAAAAAGAATCCTACAAACCCGTAAATACCTTGAGTCGAGGGTAATACAGATGCTACCAGCAAAGTACCAAAGGCTTCAGGCCGTTTCTTCAAACCACCAATTGCACTGCTTCCACTAATAACCAAACCGATCGCTGAACCTGCGCCAGATAAACCGATCATCAATCCTAATCCTACACCAGCCAGGATGTAAGCCCAATTCAAAGTTTCCATTCATTTCTCCTTGTATGTTTTTTTGATTTTTTATTTTTTAAAAGGAGAGTATTCAACGCCTCCCCCTGTAAAGTCCACTGACTTATAAAACTCTAATAATATTAAACGCAATGGGTGTACAAATGCACTCAATGCAGCAAGAGCCAGATTAATACCATGACCTAAAATAAAGATGATTACCATAAATAATAATGAGACCACATTGGGATTATCTCCTCTTACCATAAAAGCGATCTGGTTGAAGGCACTGCCTAATAATCCACCAGCTAATCCCAATGCAAATAATCGGATATAGGACAGAATATCACCAGGTACACCTGTAATGATTCCATAGAGTTCCCATAATCCAGTTAATGGGCGTAAGAAAATTTTTAATTCCAATGCATTAAACAAAAGTACAAATAATACACCAATTCCCATAATGATTGCACCAACAGTCATTCCATTGGGAATCATGGCAATCATATCTCCCAGCTTAATGGGGCCGGCATTATAATCGGTTAAACTGGTTCCCATTAAATCTACCAACAGATTAAGAACGAGTATAACTCCGCCAACAATCATAATGATTGTTCCTAAAGGATAAAAAATCCCAGCAATACCGTATTTTCTCATTCTGTTAACAGACTGCAGGAGAAAACCGACAATTACCTGGACAATACCAATGATCACCGCTAATCCCATGGCAGCATACATATCCTGATATATAATTCCACTTTTTACTGAATTGGGAATAAAATCCATCTGGGAAATTTTAGCTCCGAAAAAGGTATCTAATATAAAACCGCCTAAAATTGTGGTTATTCCTAATACCATTCCCAAAATCATAATTGGCCTTAATTTATCATTTTTTACCATAACTAATGCAGCTATAACTGCAATGAGTAAAATCAATCCATAACCTACATCTGCCAGACAAAGGCCAAAAAAGGCAGCAAAAAATGGTGCAAAAAATGGTGTAGGATCGACTTCATTGTATTGAGGCATACTGTGCATTCTGGTAATAGGTTCAAAAAGTTTAGCAAAAGGCCCGTTCTTTAATTTGATAGGCACATTATCTTTTATATTGCCAGCTTCTTCCAGTAAACCCCAGAGCAAGTCCTTGTCAACAGCTGATATTTTTCCTTTATAGCGGTATTTATCACCATCTTTTTGATAAAATCGAGCTAATTGTTTTTGCTGTTTATCAGATAGTTTTCCCAGCATTTCTTCAAAATCATTGGTAAAGAAATATTCAGGTATCACATCCGGATCTTCCATTACATAAGCAACATCATGATCAGCCAGAAATTTCTCGACCTTTTTGGTTTGTTTCAGAGGAATCCAGGCTCTAATCATCAGAACTGCACCTTCAACCGCAGATGCAAGACTGTTGTCAGCCACTTGATAAGCTAATTGAATTTCTAATTCACTAATGGTTTTTTCCAGCTGTTTCTGATAACCAATATAATGATAAAGAGTTGCTTTTTGTTGATGAATCTCATCTCTGACTGAGTCCATTTCTTTCTCTAAAGAGAGACGATTTTTTAATACAAACTTCTCTTCTGTTGCATCAATCTCTTTATCCCACTGGCCTTGATAAAGCACGACAAAATATACATGCCCTTTCAGTTCAGAAATAACCTCATAAGCAAAATCTTTTTCCATTGCCTCTAAAACAGGCTTTCCAGTAGAAAAAAATTTGACATGGATGCCATTTTCTTTTAATGACTCAATGTTTTCCGGATGAAAAATCCCCCAGGGAACCAAAGCTTCCGCTTCTTTTTCTAAACCTTCCAGTTGGGCCTGAAGATGAGCCAGTTTATCTTTTTGATCTTCAATCTCTTCGGTTAACTGAATCATGTCATCACTATAATGCAGTTCTTTAATCTTATCTTTGGTTGGCGGTTTTAATCCAGTTAGATAGTGCAGTGTTTTATTGAGAGTAATAATTTTGCTTCTTAAATCTGCTATGGTTTCATTTTGAGCTTGAGAATCAGTCTCTAAATGAACCACTCCCAGGTTCTGCAAATCTGTTAAGAATTGATCCTTTGCCCCATGATAGATCATGAGGGTTAATTTTTTCATTCTTTCAATCATACCTAACCCCCTGCCTGCTTTTGTTTGGTGATCTTCTGGGCAGCTTTTTCCAGATTTTCTACATCTTCTAAAAAGCGTTTGATCTTTAAGATCGCTTCAGAAAACTCAGGAATCTGTACTTTTTCGTATAGATTTACCTTTTGAGTCGTTTTCTTACGGGCATATTCTAAAATTTCTAAACTTTTCTCTTC
>JAKSBL010000109.1 GCA_022361115.1 Spirochaetota bacterium
CGTTGAGGCTGTCATCCCAATCATCCCAGTCATCTTTTTCAGCAAAGGCAGACAGGGTTAAGAAAATTAAGGCTATAGATAAGATTTTATTCATATCAGGATCCATTTGATAAATTATTTAGTTAGATTTTTTATATACAATATGTTAGCACTGGTCAATTTATCACATAACTTCTTAAAATTCAACAAATATGTAAATTTAAAATAAGATTTGTAATAAAAAGATAGGTATGAACACAAAATGAATAACAGGATGCACTAACCAAATAAATTTTACCTTGATTTATTGATTTTTTTCATTGATCAAAAATTATCTGTTTATTTCATCTTCTCTTCACACTCTTCAAGCAAGTCATAAAGCCCATCTTCTAAATCAATGGTTTTCTTAGTGACTGCTTTGCCATTGAGCTGCGCTTTAATAAGATAGGTGGGCACTCCAATACATCCCCCTTCATAATTTTCCTTTGCAATAGATATTTTTTTATCGTCAACGAATTCTATTAGATCAGAAATAGCCTGCTGAAGTCCCTCTTCTGATTGGATAGTTTTTTGTTTTACTGACATTTTAATACCTCAAATTTATTCTGTACTTGCTATTACATCCATATATTGCAATAATTAGATATATAAGTATAAAAAAATTAATTTTCTTCTAATACCTGTAAGATTTTTATCACTGTTTCATTACTCACCTTGTAGCAGGTCTCAACACCTTTTTTCTTTGAAGTAATAATACCTTTATTTTTTAAAATAGCCAGGTGCTGAGAAGTCGTTGACTGGGGTAATTGAAATTTACCGGCCAAATCATTTACATTACAATCATTTTCAGATAAAAGTTCTTTAACCATTTTTAAACGGATAGGATGCCCTAATGCTTTTAATAATTCACATTTGTAATCACATTTATCTATCATAATATCGCAATAATACGATATTAAATTAAAAAGTCAACCTTTTTTTATAAAAAAATTTTAACAGAACAGGTAATAATGCTTTGGTACAAAGTTGACTGTCACAGTTTGCAGATATTAAACTAATAGTCTTTAATTTGATATTAAACCCTTCATTAATCAAATAAAAATGACAATCCCTTTCCCAGAGGCTTGTAAAATGTAAAAAATTTTAAAGAATGCTTGATTGCTATTATAGATATTTATTATTATGGAAAACGAATTAAAAATTGTCATTCTTGCCAACACTTGAGCTGATTAAAATTATTTAAAATGATTATTTAGATTTTTCACTTTTTTTTGCCAATGGTTACAAATGACGGTTTTTAAAAAACTACTTACATTAAGGAAAGAACTGATATTTCATTGCTAATGAATCAATGATATGTTATATTCTTGAATTAGTTTTTTTAAAAATGAAATAAATTCAGAAAAAATAAAACAGGAGGCAATCAAAAAAATGTCTTTAGATGTAAAAAATATACAGAATAAAGTCGAACAAGAGAGCGCACTTTTAATGGCCATCAGGAAACAAATCAGCAGTGTGCTCATTGGACAGGAATATCTGATCGAAAGGCTCTTAGTTGGACTACTCTGTAATAATCATATTTTAATTGAAGGGGTGCCAGGATTAGCAAAAACCCTGTCAGTCACTACCCTTTCTCAAACTTTAAATGCCAGTTTTTCCCGAATTCAATTTACCCCTGATTTGTTACCAGCAGACTTAATTGGTACACTGGTCTATAATCCAAAATCCGGGGACTTTTCAACAAAAAAAGGGCCGGTCTTTGCCAATATCATTCTGGCAGATGAGATCAACCGGGCTCCAGCTAAGGTTCAAAGTGCCCTGTTGGAAGCTATGCAGGAACGACAGGTCACTATTGGGGAAGAAAGCTTTAAAGTACCCAGCCCTTTCCTGGTTTTAGCAACTCAAAACCCGGTAGAACAGGAAGGAACCTATCCTTTACCAGAAGCACAAGTTGACCGTTTTATGCTCAAACTAAAAATCACCTATCCAGCTAAGCAGGAAGAACTGCAAATCTTAAAAAGAATGGCAAAATCTGCTCCCCAGCTCAAAGTCAGCCAGGTAATTCAGCCGGAAGATGTAACCCGTCTAAGAGAATTAGCAGATGAAATCTATATGGATGAAAAAATTGAAGAATACATTGTTAATCTGGTTCATGCAACCCGCTGTCCCCAAGAGTATGGCTTAAATATTAAAGAACTGATCCAATATGGGGCTTCTCCCAGAGCAACTATTTTTTTGACGATGGCTTCTAAAGCTTATGCTTTACTGCAGGGCCGGGCATTTGTCAGTCCTCAGGATGTAAAAACCATTGGTATGGATGTTTTACGTCACCGAGTCATTATCAGCTATGAAGCAGAAGCAGAAGAAAAAACTTCAGAAGATATTGTGCAAATGATTTTTGATGCAGTGGAAGTTCCTTAAAAAAAGCAGGAACATCAAGGCATTTTGCAAAAAATAATTTTGAGATGAAAACGAAAAGATTTTTTTCATGATCAAGGAGAATATTGACAAAAAAGGGGATAATAATTCGTTTATTTGAGCATTTTTTGTAAATCATTCGGGGCAGATCAGGAAAAAAATTCGAGTGCTCATTAAAAAAGCATTTTTGCAAGTGCCCCCATCTATAAATTAACAAAAACGGATAGCTTATGATTCCTAAGGAATTAGTAAAAAAAATCAGATACATCCAGCTCTATACCAGTAAATCAGTAACCAGTGTTTTTGCCGGAGAATATGAAAGTGCCTTTAAAGGCCAGGGCATGGAATTTGATGAGGTTCGGGAGTATTACCCTGGAGATGAAGTTCGCAATATTGACTGGAACATTACAGCCCGTATGGGGAAACCCTACATTAAAAGATATGTAGAAGAACGGGAACTTACTGTTATCTTTTTGGTCGACTTATCCGCTTCCGGATCTTTTGGCAGTGTGGAAAAAACGAAAAACGAAATTGCAGCAGAATTATGTGCTCTCATCTCTTTTGCTGCTATCAAAAATAACGATAAAGTCGGCTTGATCATCTTCACCGATCAGGTAGAAATGTATATTCCACCCAAAAAAGGAATTACCCATTCTCTCCGGTTGATCCGGGAACTCCTCTACTTTAAACCCAAAAAAACGAAAACCGATATTATTGCCGGACTGGACTATCTGGGCCGGGTGACGCAAAAAAAAGCTGTTGTTTTTTTGGTTTCTGATTTTCAGGAAGCAGGGTTTGAGCATAAAGTTCGGGTAGCCGGAAAAAAACATGACCTGATTGCAGTTACCATCAATGATCCCAGGGAAATCAGTATGCCTGATGTCGGCATTATCGAATTATTAGATGCAGAAACCGGTGAAATTGTTACGATTGATACTTCCAGTAAAAAGGTCAGAGACACCTACCAGAAGCTGGGTAATCAACAGCTGGAACAACTGAAAAAAACTTTTCGCAGTATGGGAGTGGATCAGATAAATATTCAAACAAATGATGATTATATGCATAAGATTGCTGCTTTCTTTTTAAATCGTGAAAAAAGAATGTAGTAAATGATTTCACACAAAAAATAATAGAAAAGGAAACATTCATTTATGTCAGATAGACTGGATTTTAGTTTGCCTCAAAAAAAAGAAAAGAAAAAAATTTTTACCCCTGCCAATATCCTTTTAATGGTGCTCATTGTTTTAGTCAGCATAACTCTCGGTCTTACTATCTTCAATAGGATCGATCTAAAAAATGGACAGCAAAATCTCACACTGGATCCTCTTAAACAGGAAGAGCTGGCTTTAAGGCTACAAAAAAACCATTTATATCTGCAGGCAGCCCGAGCCTGGGAAAACTATTTACAGCAGAAAAAGACAGGTAAAGAAAAAACAGCAAATATCTACTACACTATCGGCAAACTCTACAAACAGGCAGGATATTATGAAAAAGCTATTGCAGCTTTCTATCAATCAGAATTAACCTATGCTCATAAAAATCTAACTGATGAAATCTCCCTGCATATTCAGGAAAGTTATGAAAACCTAGGCAATTTTGCCGGGTTACGGAACGAACTGAATGAACGGGTCGGGCTGGCAGAAAATCCGGATAATGCTGTAATAGCTGAAATAGGCCAGGATAAAATTACTGCTAGTGATCTGGATAAAAAAATTGAAAACTTTATTGATCTGCAGTTATCTCAGCTGGCTTCTTATATGCCGGAAGAGGAATTAACCAGACAAAAAGAACAGCTATTTAAGCAGTACTCCGGGCAGGACCATCGTTTTAATATGCTCAATCAATATATTGTAGAAGAACTCTTGTACCGACAGTCACTGGAACAAAATATTGCGAAAGAAACCAAAGTCAATGATTTAGCTAACCAGATGAAACGGTCTCTGTATGCTCAAACCTATCTCAATCAGCAGTTAGCCAGTAAAATTAATATAACCGAGGGAGATTTAAAAAACTATTACCAGGCTAATCAGGGCAAGTTTATTAAAGATCATCAACCGCTTTCTTTTAATGAAGCTCAAAAAGAGGTTTATGCAGCATTAAGAAGAGAAAAAGAAGAAGAGTTAAAGAATGAACTCTTGCAAAAATTAAAGAACCAATACAATGTAGTCATACATTCTTCAAAACTCAATAAAACAGATGAAAACACAGGAAACTAACTCAATGAAAAAATCTTTTCATTTTTTGATCTTCATACTTATTCTTTTTTTTATCTTTCCTGGCTGTAAAAACCAGGAAGAAGCCAAAAAGGCAGACCCGCCTTTGATAAATAATTATCAAGCAGGTCCTATCAATTTAAATTTAATAGTCAGTAAGCAAAAAATAACAATTGCAGAAAAACTTCAGCTAACACTAAAAGCTCAAATCAATAAAGATTATGAAGTGGAATTTCCGGAATTAATCGAAGAACTGAATGAGTTTCAAATTCGCGATTTTCATTATAACAGCCCTAAAATGAAAGATAAGGATCACATTGAAGTGAGTATGGAGTATGATTTAGAACCCTATCTTTCAGGTGAATATACGATTCCTCCTTTGCCAGTTTATTTCTGGAAAACCGAGGAGGGCAAGGAAAAAAAGCATCAAATTGAAACAGATGAAGTCATCATCACGGTCACTTCCTTATTAGAAGAAGACTATCAAACCCTCATGATCAAAGATATTGAGGGGCCTTTAGCTCCCAAGTCCAGATTATGGATAATTTTATTAGTGATCTTTTTTGCTCTGCTCATCATTGGGGCAATCATTACTGGATTAATTTTTTATTTTAAAAAGAAAGAAAAAAAAGAAATAACCAGTTACATCAGTGCCTATCAATTAGCGATTGACCGGCTGGAAAAATTAGTGAAAAAAAATCTTGTCGAAAACCAGCAAGTTAAAGAGTTTTATTATGAACTCAGCAATATCTTGAGAAAATATATTGAAGAAAGATTTCACCTTAAAGCGCCGGAACAAACAACAGAAGAGTTCTTAGAAAACCTGAAAAAAAATACAACGACTTTTGGGGAAGAAGAAAAGTCCACCTTAATTACTTTTTTAAATCATAGTGATCCGGTAAAATATGCTAAACATCAGCCTGCGGATGATGAAATCCAGACTTCATTTAACCACTGTAAAAATTTTATCATTCAGACAAGAGATGATTCAGTTGTATTACCGGAAGATCAAAAGGATAGTTTAACATGATCGGTTTTGCAAATCCCCTGTTCTTTTTATTATTATTACTCATTCCGCTGCTTGTTTTTTTATATTTTAGAAATTACCGGACAGGTATCCTCTTTTCAACGACAAAAAATGCCAAACAAGTCAAAAAATCTTTAAAACAAAAGTTACTACAAACCCCACTGGTATTAAGAATTTTAGTTTTACTCTTTACTGTCATTGCTCTGGCCCGACCGCAATCCGGGAAAGAACTAGTTCATGATATAAGTAAAGGGGTTGCTATTGAAATGGTAGTCGATCATTCCGGTAGTATGCAGTTAATGAAGGACATTAAAGGAAAAACTTACACCCGCTTGGATATTGTCAAACAAGTCTTTAAAGAATTTGTGAGCGGCAATCAAAAAAACCTTAAAGGCCGGATTAATGATCTGATAGGAATGATAGTTTTTGCCCGCTATGCTGATACGGTTTGCCCTTTAACCCTTTCTCATAATGCTTTAAATAAATTCATTGACCAGGTTAGTATTGTAAAACTTCAAAGTGAAGACGGGACCAGTATAGGCGACGGAATTGCCCTGGCTGCTGCCCGTTTAAAAAATGCAGAACTAACCTTAAGTCAGCAAACAGAAAAAGCCGCCAAAGATTATGAGATCAAAAGCAAGATCATCATTCTCTTAACAGACGGCCAGGATACGGGTATTGGTAAACGAACTCCTCTGGAAGCTGCACAACTAGCTAAAGACTGGGGGATAAAAATTTATGCCATAGGCTTGTCTGGCCGGGGCTGGTACTTTATCCAGGAAAATCCTTTTTGGGGAAAGCAAAAAGTCCCTTATAACCAGCAACTGGACCCCAGTGAATTGAAAAAAGCTGCTGAAATCACTGGCGGTTTTTTCCGGCTAGCTGAAGACATGGATTCCTTAAGAGATGTTTATAAAGAAATCGATAAAATGGAGAAAAGTGACATCGAGTCTGTAAAATATATGGAATATAAAGAACTCTACTTTCCATTTGCTCTCATTGCGCTCATTTTACTACTGGCAGAAATCATCCTCTCCAATACTGTGTTCAGGAGGATTCCTTAATGTTTATCCACTTTAATGAAATAAAATGGTTCTTTTTGCTCTGGCTGCTGCCACTGGTCATCTTTTTTTACTGGTATGCAGCAAGTAAGAGAAAAAAAGCTCTGGCTGTTTTTTCTCAACTGGAAATATTTAAGAATATCAGTCATTCTATCCATCCAGGAAAACGGTTTGTAAAACAGATATTTGTGTGCCTGGCACTGACAGTCTTAATCATAGCCTTAGCCGGCCCGGCCTGGGACCCTCAGCCTCAGAAAATCGAAAGAAAAGGGCGGGATGTGGTATTTGTACTGGATGTTTCCAAAAGCATGCTGGCTCAAGACCTTGCTCCCAGTCGATTGGAACGGGCAAAGCTGGCAATAAAAGATTGTGTGGATCAACTGGAAGGTGATAGAGTTGGTTTGGTAATTTTTGCTGGAAATACTCTGGTAAAATGTCCTTTGACACTGGATTATGGTTTTTTTCGAGGAATGCTGGATGACATCAGCGTCAACAGTGTAACAAAAGGGGGAACCAAAATCGGAGATGCATTGCGCAGGACACTGGAAGAAGTCTATGATGACAAAGAAAAAAGGTTTAAAGACATCATTCTAATTACTGATGGTGAAGATCATGACAGCTTTCCTGTTGATGCTGCCGGCAAGGCAGGAGAAAGGGGAATCCGCTTGATCACTATCGGCCTGGGAGATGAAAACACAGGTAAGCGAATTCCAATTAAAGATAAAAATGGAAATATAACCTTTCTAAAATATAAAGGAAATGAGGGAAAAGAACATGAAGTCTGGTCACGGCTGGATGCAGATACTTTACGTAAGATGGCCAATATGACTAAAGGGGGAAAATACCTGAATGTTTCTACGAAAAATTTTGACCTCGGCAAGATATACAGAGACCTGATTTTAACAGCAGAACAAAAAGCATTAAAATCAGAATCCTTCACCACTTATGATGAAAAGTACCAGTATTTTCTCATCATTGTTTTTATCCTTTTAGGAATCGAACTGATTATCAGTATCAGACAACGGGAGGGGGCTTTATGAAATATATCAGCTTAAAATGGATCTTATTGACCAGCATAATTCTTTTCCTGCCTGTTTTGATTTTTGGGGATGAATTAACCAAAGGCAACTCCTATTATCATCAGCAAAAATATGATGCGGCCTTAACAGCTTATGAAAAAGCAGAAGTCAGCCAGCCAGAATCCCCTTATGTTTATTTTAATAAAGGGACTGCTTTTTATAAAATGCAGGATTATTTAAAAGCCAAAGAACAATTTCAGCTGGCAGCAACAAAAACCAGGGATTTAAAAATAGAAAGCCTGGCAAATTATAATACAGGAAATGCTGTTTTTATGGAAGCAGAAAGGCAAAAAGATAGTGATTTGGAAAAATCCATCCAATTATATCAGGAAAGTATTGAACATTACAGCCGGGCTTTGGAACTGGATAAAGACCTAAGCAAAGCTGCTTATAATATTGAAATTACCCGGCTTATTGTGAAAGACCTGTTAGATAAACTCAAAAATCAACAGGAACAAACTAAAGAGCAAAGGGAAAAACAGCAGGAGATTCTGGAAAATTTACAAAAAATCGCGAAAAAACAAGGCACTATCAATAACACAACCAGTCAAATCCAAAAAGCACAACAACAAACCGGTCTAACTCCTCAATTAGCTCAAGCTTTAAAAAACATGAATAAAGAACAAAAAAACAACCAAAATCAAACTGCTCAAGCTTCTGCTGATATTGATGAAGTGCTGAAAGAGCTGGCAGAAAAACAGGCCCTGCCGCCTCAATCCCCTTTAACAACAGCAAAAGACTATGTCGATCAAGCAGTTAATTATCAGGGATTAGCTCAAAATAAATTAGCAGGACAGGATGCTGAAGAAGCACAAAAACCGCAAAAACAGGCCCTGGCAGCCCTTGAAAAAGCCATTGAAGAGTTAACAAAAAATGACCATTCTCAAGAACAGCAAAATCAGCAACAGCAGCAGGAGCAACAAGAGCCATCCCCTCAGGAAGAAGAACAATCTGAAGAAAATCAACAAGACCAAAATAAAGAAGAACAACAGGATCAACAACAAGCAGAACAAGAGGCTGCCCAGATTCTTGCAGAAGAGCAGCAAAATCAGGAAGAACGGGAAAAAGAACAAACTGCTGTCCGTTATTATGCTCCCAGCAAAGATTGGTAAGACAAAGTTAATAAACTGAAATTTCAGGATATAATATGCAACATAGTAAAATCATTTTTTTCACCACTGTTCTACTCTCCTTGAGTGTATTCTGGTCAGGAGCCCAGCAGATTAAGGTTTATGCACAAGTCAGTTCTCAAGATGTTTATTCAGGAGAAACTTTTACCTATCAGATTGTCATTGATGGAACAAATAATGTTAATGAGCCGGATTTATCCGCTGTTAGCGGCTTTAAAGTACAGTATAGAGGTGGAAGTCCACAAAATAGTCAATCCATCACCATTATTAATGGAAAAAAGACAGAAAATATCAGCCGTCGTTTTATCTATCAATACCGTTTGACTCCTCAGGAAAAAGGGTTATTAACCATACCAGCTATTTCCGTCAGGGCAGAAGGAAAAATCTATCAAACCAAAGCTATTACCATTCAGGTAAAAGAGCCTGCCGATGAAAACAATTTTAAAATCCGCCAGTCTATTAATCGGACAGCTGGCTTTAGGGGAGAACAAATTATTTATACAGTAACCTGGCTGTTTCAGGATAATGTCAGA
>JAKSBL010000502.1 GCA_022361115.1 Spirochaetota bacterium
CGTTGAGGCTGTCATCCCAATCATCCCAGTCATCTTTTTCAGCAAAGGCAGACAGGGTTAAGAAAATTAAGGCTATAGATAAGATTTTATTCATATCAGAATCCATTTGATAAATTATTTAGTCAGTTTTTTTATATACAATGTATTAACTCTAGAGAATTTATCACATAAATTTTTAAATTTCAACAATTTAGTTCAAAAAAGGGGACTTTTGATGAAGATGATCACAAAGATGATATGATCTTTTTTATCAGAATGTGTTTGATTTATGGTAATCTTAATTCGACGGAATTAAGGAGCCGATGGCAGGTTGATTTGTGCGGTAGGGCTTAAGACCCTGACACAAAGATTAATCTAAACCGGCCACCGAACACCAGAGTGAGGATATCGATAAGAGTCGATATACCTCGAATAGGAGTACGGTGCTACCCAAACCATTTTGAACAAAGACTCCTGATTCCGATTTTATATAAAGGAATCAAAAAATGCAAGAAAAAAATTATGTTGGAATTGATCTTGGGAAACGAATGATGGAAATATGTTCAATATACCCGGATAATTCTATTAAAAGGGGATCATTAAAGACAGATATTTCCGGGCGTCAAAAATTGTATGATTTCTTAACAGAAAATGATGTAGTTGGAATGGAAGCTTGTTCCTATGCATTTTTTCTGGCTAAAGAGATTATGAAGAAAACCAGTGCGACTGTCATTGTGATGAATGCTGGTGATTTGGCAGTAATTTACAGATCATTAAAAAAAACAGACAAAGAAGATGCCTTGAAAATAGCTAGAATTATGCAAAGACATCCGAGAGAAGAATTACCTGAGGTGAGAATTCCTGATGAAAATGAAGAAAGAATGCGAGGTCTTTCCAGGGAGCAGAATTATTGGTCAACAACAAAAAACCGGGCAATAAACCGATTGCATTCTATATTTGTTTATGATGGAATTACCACATTGATGAAAAAAGATTTAAAAAGCAAAAAGAGACGAGAGTTGTGGATCACTAAATTATCAGATCGATTATGTGCAGAAGCGAAACGATTAAATCAGGAAATATTATTAGCAGAAGGAACTCTATATGAATTGGATAACGAAATACGGTTAGTCTTAAAAGATAATAAAGAGAAAGCAAAGATAGTATTATCGGTACCTGGAATTGGCCCTAAAACGGCTCTTGCGATTTTAGGCTATATGGGTGAACCATCCCGATTCAGCCATGTTAAGCAAGTAACCAATTACGTAGGTTTAGTTCCAAAAGTTGATATCTCAGGGAGTAGTGTTCACTATGGCCGAACTATTAAAAGGGGATGCAGAATGATAAAAAGAAATATTGTACAGGCGGCTTGGGTATTGACAAAATCGAAATATGGCATGGATTTGAGAACAAAATATATGCAGCTTTCTAAAATAAAAGGTAAAAAGAAATCTATAGTAGCGGTAGCTAGAAAAATGATTGAATTAGTTTACACCCTTTTAAAAAAGAATGAATTATACAGATATATGCCAGAAGAAAGAATAGAATTAAAATTATCAATGTATGGATTAGATTAAAAAAAGGAATTAGGGGTTGAAAAAGAACATAGGAGGACACAGACCCAGTGGAGTACTCTCCACAAGGCAGCGAAGCGGAAAAACACAACAAATATTTGCGGTGGTATTCTGAATGAATATCAGCAAACTCCAGTTTTATTTCGTAAATCTTTTATATTAAAGAGAAAGTTAAATGATTTACAGTTACAGATTGATTTCATGGCGGATTTGATTGTATATATTCTTCCATAATGCAGGGGTGGCTTAGAAATAATCACAATTATTTTTTCGGTTTTTTATTGACAGAGATTATAAAAATTCCTATCATTAACTAAAATCCAGCCTTTCGTATAATATATTTTTACTACATCTAAAGAAATTTTTGTAAAATATGTTAATTTTAAAATTTTTATTTTTTATAATTTAAAGAATATATTTACTTTCTGAGTTTTACCATTAACGAATATAAGGTAAGAGTAATTATGAGAAAGCCTTTTAGTGCTCTTTTATTTTTGCTGGCAGTTTTTGCAATAAACTTGAATAGCAAAAATGTGCTAGCTGTTGCTGGAAATCACGGCAAATTTTCCTCTTTACTGATACCCAATAATTTTGGTGTTCAATTAAATATGCATATTGTTAATATAAAAGATCTTGAGATGATTAAAGATATGGGTTTTAAATATGTACGATTTGATGTGTACTGGGATCATTGTGAATTAACAAAAGGAAACTATAAATTTGATACTTATGATATGGTGTTTGCAGAACTTAAAAAAAGAGGACTAAAGGCAATTGCCATTCTTGCTTACGGAAATAAGCTATATGAGCCTACTGTCAGTATAAGAACTGAACAGGGCCGAATTGGCTTTGCAAACTTTGCTAAGGCTGCTGCCCAAAGATATAAAGATTATGATGTTGTTTGGGAAATATGGAATGAACCTGACAGTCCTGCATTTTGGAAACCGGTGCCAAATTTTGACGAATATCTTGCAATGTTAAAAAAAACTATTCCCGCAATAAAAAGCGTTGACCCTGAAGCTGTAGCTATAGGTCCTGCGGTAACCGGTCAGGAAGCTGAGACATGGGAGTACTTGTTTCAAAAAGGTCTCCTTGATTATGTTGATGGTGTAAGCGTACATTTATACAGAGATATTGTGCCTGAATCTTCAATAGAGTTTGATGTTTTAAAAATGCGACAATTAATAGAAAAGTACAAGCCTGATAAGCCAAAACTTCCTATTATATCAAGCGAATGGGGGTATTCAGTATTCCCTGGTTATCTGAATGAAGATGAACAGGCTGCTTATGCTGTTAGGACTTTTCTAACTAATCTGGTTTCAGGTATTCCAATTTCTATCTGGTATGAGTGGAGAAATCCTGTACAAGTTTCAAGTGATCCTGAAAAAAACTTTGGTCTTTTAAGATATGATTATTCCTATAAACCTGCTTATCATGCACTGAAAGATTTAATGGATTCTTTAAATGGCATGTATTTTGTAAAAAGACTCCCTTCAAATCCTTCAGATGTTTTATTACTATTTACAAATGGAACTGATTATAAAGTTGCGGCTTGGACTTTGGATAAGATTGAAGGTAAAGAAATACCCATTATAAATGATGTTATTTATGATAAAGTCAGTCCTGTGCCTAAATATATAAATGTAGAAAGGGGTGATGTGCTGCCCCTTATAAAACTCTTGTAAAAATCCTGTCTTTGAGCAGAGCTGAAGTTGCGTAGCAAACTGTTATGCCCAGACAACAACTAAGAGGCTGTCCATAAGTGGTAATCCATTCAGTTATGAGAGTGGTTTTACCAAAGCCCGCTGGTGCAGAGATCAGGATCAATTTGCTGTTTAAACCCTTGTTAAGCTGCTCACTCAACCGCTTGCGAGCAATAATTTCTGTTCGTTTGTGAGGGATAAAAAGTTTAGCCGTTAATACTGGTATTGACATAGATTAATGACACATCTCACACATTATTAACCTACCTCAGATCTTTTTTGATTTTTTAGCACTAGAATCAGCTAAATTGTCAGAAACTGGTGTCCAATCACTTGAGTATACATCATTTTCACAGGCTGTAAAATCATTTAATCCTTTACATCACTAATATCAATTGTTTCTGTACCACCTAATTTTATTTTCCAAAGTGCACCTATTTTTTCATAGTATTTTTCTAAAGGAAGTTTTGTTTTTAATACAGAATTAAAAAAATTATATTTGGCATGATCATGATCAACAATTTGATTTTTAACTTGATTATAAAAAATACTGCCAGGCATAGGTGTTAAAATGGTATAACCGGCTAAAGCAACTTTATACTTGGAGGCAAATTCTGTAAATTGATCAAAATCGTCTTCATCATAATCAGGAGGTATTACATAATTCCCTCTTAAATGAATACCATTATCATGAAATATTTTTATAGCCTCGGGAATTAAATTTACACCAGAATTTTTGTTATAATTTTTTAATTCTTTTTCACGAAAGGATTCAAGACCACAAATTACTGCTTTTAATCCATTATCCGCTAATTTTTTTATTAAATCAGGATTATTTACTGCCGTATCTACCCTTATATCCATTACATAATGTTTGTGAATTTCCTCTTCAATTATCCTGTCAAAAAGTTTATCGATTATATCGGGATTTACAATAGTATTTGCATCTGCAAATCGAATAACTAAGTAATCATCACATGATTTTATTTCAGTAATAATTGATTCTATGTCTCTTTGGTAATAACAGCCATTAATTTGGGGCCAGATAGAACAAAAACTGCATTGATATGGACAGCCTAATGACGATAAAACATAAGTTGCTGGTATAGGATGAACAGGAACTCTATAAGTAGGATACCAGGTTTCTATTAAAGTTCTATCCGGCAGCATTTTTTTACTAAAGAAAGTACTCCATGTGGAAGGTATTTTCTTTGTATATTCTAATCCTTTATGAGAAACCAGTATTATTCCAGGGATATCCTTTAGATTTTTATTTTTTTTCCTGGCTTCTACTATGGATTTAAATTTGTCGACACTTTCACCATAACAAATAATATCTAGATAAGGAGCTACAAAATCTTCTGGACATAGAGTCGCATGAATCCCGCCAGCAACAGTTAATACATCCGGATCCATTTTTTTTGCAACTTCAAAAATTTTCATTCCGAGGTTAAATTCACTAGCTAAAAAAGTAACTCCAACAATGTCTGGTGTATACTTTTTCATTAACTGCTCTGTCAGTATTGGTAATTCCGGAGCATTCTGATCAAGATCATATTGACCTTTCATATCATAAACAGTTACATCATGGTCATGCTTTATTACTTCAGCAAGATACATAATTCCTAATGGGGGGCCAATGAGCTTTCTATGGATAAACTTTTTTGCATCTTCAGGTGCATAATCATATATCTTGTTTTCTGGAGATCTGGGAGGGCTAATTAATAGAACTTTCATATTACCGCCTGTTTAGATAATTCTACTATTAGTATTTATTATTTATATAAAATGTCAAACCTTTTTTCATTTTTTGTCTGTTGAACTATTAAAAAGTTGTATTGCCCATAAAATGATCAAGCTGGAAAACAGAGTGATTATGAAATTCAATATTCTATCAAAAGGATTCATGATAAAAAAAAATAATAATCTGTCAATAAAAACAAATAAAATTGAACATAAGAGAGAAGAGAAATTTTAATTTTTTTTAACAAAAATTAAAATTTCATCAGAAATGAAAGGTTGCCACAAATAATAAAAGCAGATATAATAGAATTTAAGGTGGAAAAAAAACAATGGCTGAAAATAAAGAGCAAAAAAAACTACTGCTGGTTGAAGACGAACCAATTATTGCAATTACAGAAATGGAAGTGCTGAAAAATAATGGTTTTGAGGTGGATACAGTTGCAAGTGGTGAAATGGCCCTTGTCCAGGTTGAAAAAAAAATTTACGACCTGATTCTCATGGATATTGACCTGGGAAAAGGGAAAATGATGGGAACAGATACAGCCGAAAAGGTCCTGCAGAAACAGGAGCTGCCTGTGGTTTTCCTCACCAGCCACCGGGAAAAAGAGGTGGTAGATCGTGTGAAGGGCATTACCCGATATGGATATGTTTTAAAAGATAGCGGAGAATTTGTCCTGATTGAAACCATCAATATGGCTTTTCAACTATTCCATGCCCATAAAGAATTAAAGGAGAAAGAGATTCAGAGGGAAAAATCTCTCTCTATTTTAAAGAGTACTTTCCGGGCAGTCGACAGCTTGTTAATTGTGATTAACCGTGATTTTCAGATACAATTTTGTAACTGGAAAGATCATGAGTGGGTATCAGAAAAAAACCGGGATAGCCGGCTCACCTGCTATTCTGCTATGAAAAATCTTTCTCAACCCTGCCCAAATTGTCCTTCAGTGCAAACTTTTCATGACGGCCGGACTCGCTGGTATGAGGACCAGAATCCTATTGATGGCAGTTTTAAAGAAATCGGTGTAATTCCTATTTTTGGGAAAAGCAATGAAGTGGAATATGTGCTGGAAAATGTGCGGGATGTAACTGACAGAAAAAAGGCTGAGGAGAAAATAAAACTGGGTCAGGAGAAATTTGAAAAAATTTTCAATAATACCAATGATGCTGTTTATATCCATGATCTGGAGGGGCATATTCTGGAAGCTAATGAGACTGCTTGTAATCAGACTGGTTATCGCCAGGAGGAACTTTTATCTATGAACCTTTGGGCCCTGAATATCCCTGCGTCTGTTAGTAAGATAAACGAAAGGATGAGTACTGTTGATCAGAAGGAAAAAATGGTATTTGATGCGGTTCATCAGCGTAAGGATGGTTCGGTCTTTTCTGTAGAAGTGAACAGCAGAAAAATTAAACATAAAGGAAGAACTTGTATCATTAGCGTAGTCCGGGATATTTCGGAATATAAGAAACTGGAATCCTCTTTTTTGGAAAGGGAAGAAAGGTTTGGCATTATCAATGAATTGAGTTCCGATTATGCCTATTGTCACAAGCTTTCGGAAGATGGTACATTAGAGCCAGTCTGGCATATCGGTTCTTTTGACCAAATTACCGGTTATACTCCGGAAGAGCTTTATAGGCTAGGAGGATGGAGTAAACTCATTCATCCTGATGATATTCCTGGCGCTGCTCGATATATAGAAAATCTATTTTCGGGCAAAGAGGACAGCTACACTGCCCGAATAGTTACCAAAGACGGTAGCATCCGCTGGATTAAAGATAAAGGAAAACCCTGGTTTGATCCGCAAACAGGTCAAGTGATTGGTACATTTGGTTCAGCAAGGGATATCACCGAACAGAAAGAGGTGGAACTCGATTTGGTCAAAAATGAAGCTCTTTTCCGTAACCTCATGGAAAACAGCATTGATGCAGTATACCTTTTGACTGAAGAGGGAGAGATTCTTAAAACCAACCAGGTAGCCAGCCAAATGACCGGATACTCCGGGGAAGAGCTTTTAAAGATGACAGTTAGTGATATTGATCCAAACTATCCTGCAAATAAATTTACCCAGTTCTGGGTTGATCAACCAGAAAAGGCTACTATCCTTTTTGAAACCACTCATAAACATAAATCAGGCACCCTTTTTCCAGTAGAAGTCAATGGTATTTTTTTTCACTTAGACGGAAAAAAATACCATTTTGGGGTGGTGCGGGATTTAAGTGAGCGGAAGAGAATTGAAAAGGAACTGCAAAATTCCATCCATAAAAAAGAACTATTGATGAGAGAGTTTCAGCACCGGGTGAAGAATAATTTTCTCATGGTAAAATCTTTGGTTGCTTTAAAAAATTCAACGCTAGGTAATCAGATCGATTTGACAGATCTGATTAACCAGATTAATGCCATAGTCATGGTCAATAGCAGACTAATTCAAGCTGAAAATTTTACAAAAATCA
>JAKSBL010000638.1 GCA_022361115.1 Spirochaetota bacterium
AAAACCAAGATCTACCAGAATAGAGTGCATGGTATCTTTAGGAATATCAGACCCCAATTTTGCATTGATCCAATCAGCAGTAAACTCAATTTTATCCGGCTGCCACTGGACTGGGTATTCATCAATGATTCCTTCATACACAGTACCGACTTTTAATAAATCAAAAAGATAGAGTGCTCTTTTTAATGCTAAAGGTATGTTTCCTTTATCTGTATGCCGTTCAAAACGGTAAGAAGAATCAGAACGTAAGCCCAAACGGCGAGAAGTTTTTCGAATATTAGGGGGATTAAAAAAAGCTGCCTCTAAAAAGATATTTTTGGTCTGATCAGAAACTTCACTCAGCTCACTACCCATTACACCACCGAGACAGTGGCCACAATTTTTATCAGCTACTACAATATCTCCAGGAACCAAACCCCGTTCAATATCATCCAGGGTAATCATTTTTTCCCCTTGTTTTGCATCTCGAACAATAATCTTATGATCTGCTATTTTGTCCAGGTCAAAAGCATGCATGGGCTGATTCATTTCTAAGAGAACATAATTGGTAATATCAACTACATTGCTAATGGGCC
Source organism: Spirochaetota bacterium (assembly GCA_022361115.1). Taxonomy (GTDB): domain Bacteria; phylum Spirochaetota; class GWE2-31-10; order GWE2-31-10; family GWE2-31-10; genus JAKSBL01. The sequence goes on from JAKSBL010000638.1 coordinate 576, forward strand.
GAATTCCCGCTTTTACCAGCCGAAGCTGCATCCATAAAGGTGAAGGTTCAATAGTAACATGCTCAATCACAGCTCCACAATAGCGATGACAATCAGGAGTCTGAATTTCTACAGAAAAGATATCCTTTACAGGTTTACCGTTTGTTGCATAGCTATGTTCGGGAACAGAGATGTCTTTCTCACTAAAAGTATTGACTTCCCGGGCAATCCCCAACATTCCCAGACAATCGCCTCGGTTAGCAGTAAGTTCCAACTCAATTACCTGGTCACAAAAGGGAAGCATTTCATAATAAGGAGTTCCGTTTTTCACACTTTTGTCAACAAAGATGGGTTCTTCAGATTTAAAATCAAAACCTAATTCCTGCCAGCCAACATACATTCCCTGACTGTCAACACCTTTGAGTTTCACTGGTTTTAATTCCATTCCATCAGCCAGTTTCACTCCCAGTTTAGCAACCAGCAATTTTTGGCCTGGTTTCAGCCCTTTTAAATTGGTCACAACCTGCAGTTTTTCCTGGCCTGCATCTACCTGGGTAACAAAAAGGCGGTCTGCCTGGGGATGTTGATCAATGGCTATTATTTCCACAACAACCACTTCCTGCTTGCCAATTCCAGTTTCAGTAAAGCTTTCCATTTCCAGTCCCCGCATCATAAGATTTTGGGCAATGGCTTGTGCATCCATTTCAACGGGTATTATATCTTTTAACCAATCATAGGTAACTTTCATTTTTTCAATCCTTCCATATACAGTATTTATCAATTAACAAGTCTATCATTCATTTTGAGTTTATTTAAATTGATGTAAAAAACGGACATCATTTTCAAAGAGGAGACGAATATCATTGATACGGTATTTTAATAAGGCAATCCGTTCGACTCCCATCCCAAAGGCATAACCAGTGTAGATTTCAGGATCATAACCACTCATTTTCAAAACATTAGGATGTACAGCACCAGATCCTAATATCTCCAGCCAGCCTGTCTTTCCGCAAAAGCTACAGCCCTGACCTCCACACATCATACAGCTTACATCAACTTCAGCTGATGGTTCTGTAAAAGGGAAAAAAGAAGGCCGGAGACGAATCTCTCTGTCCTGGCCAAACATTTTTTGGGCAAACAATTTTAAAACACCGATTAAATCAGAAAAACGGACTCCCTTATCCACTATCAATCCTTCTACTTGATGAAATTGGGGTGAATGGGTGGCATCAATCGTATCCCTGCGGAATACCCTGCCAGGACAGATTACCCGAATCGGATCGGGATGCTTTTGCTGCATCGTTCTTACCTGTACGGGTGAAGTATGAGTCCGCATCAACAGGTTGTCATCAATATAAAGTGTATCCTGCTCATCCCGGGCCGGATGGTCATCCCCAAAATTTAAAGCTTTGAAATTATGATAATCCGTATCAATTTCAGGTCCTTCTGCAATCTCAAATCCCATACCTAAGAAGATCTCTTCAATTTCATCCTGGACAATCCGTAAAGGATGTTTATATCCCCTCTTGGGAACTCGTCCTGGTAGGGTGACATCGATTCTTTCGGTACTAAATTTCATTTTCATTTCTTCAGCAATAATGATTTGCTTCATTTTTTCAATTTCTGCTTCCACTTTTTGTTTTGCTTCATTCACCAATGCTCCCATTTTTGGCCGTAATTCAGCAGAAAGTGATCCCAGGTTCTTTAACAAAGAGGTTAATTCCCCTTTTTTACCTAAAAATTGAACACGAATTTCATCAAGAAGCTTACTGTTCTCTACTTGCTTAATTTTTTCCATTGCCTGTGTTAAAATTTTATCAATTTGATCCTGCATAGCGATATCCTAAATATATAAAATTATTTTAAAAAACTGGAAGATTAAGCTTTTATCCCCCGTCAGCAGAGAGTATAAAAGAGATTTCTTTTTTTAAAAAGTGCCATAAATCTGATAAAAGCTTAATATTTTGAAGCATTATGGTACAATAACGCCCTTTTGTCAAGATTTTTCTCGGTTGCTCAAAAATTAGCAAACTTCAATTCTCACGGTATTTAACCAGACTTTTTCCTGTGCGATTTTTAAATGCACAATGAAAAACACTTACCTCAGAATATCCTAAAAGAAAAGCATCTCAGTCAAAGTAAGCTGTTTATTTTCTCAGTAAACCTCTGCCAGTTTTTGTTTCTAGGTTCGATTGAATGGACTTATATCATTTTTCTAAAAGAGGCAATTCTGGAAAATAAATCTATTTTTAAAGAAGCACCGCCAACTAAAGCACCATTAATATTGGGTTTTGTCATGAGTCCATCAATATTATCAACACTAACCGATCCACCATAGAGAATCAGGATATTTTCAGCAATATCTTTAGTATACAGCCTGGCAATTATTTTTCTAATATCAAAATGAATCTCTTCTACACTTTGGGGATTGGCAACTCGCCCTGTGCCAATCGCCCAGATCGGTTCATAGGCAATGATTATTTTTTTCATTCCATCTCTTGAAATATCCTTTAGACCTTTGCTGATTTGTTTCTCAATTACAGAATGGGTCAATCCAGCTTCTTTTTCTGTAAGTAATTCTCCGACACAAAGCAAAGGTTTTAAGCTATGGTTAACCGCAGAATGAACTTTTTTATTAATGAGTTCATCGCTTTCCTGATATATTGTCCTTCTTTCTGAATGGCCGGTAATAATATATTCTACCCCAATATCCAGAAGCATATCAGCAGATATTTCTCCGGTAAAGGCGCCTTTTTCATTTTCATTAATATTTTGTGCACCAAGTTTAACTTTGGATCCCTTTATCGCCTCCTTTACTTCTGCCAGAGCAGTAAAAGGAGGTGCAATCATGACTTCCACATCATCATCAATGCTCTTGCTAGTTTTTACCAATTGTGCGGCAAATTGTTTTGCCTGGGTAGGAAGCATATTCATCTTCCAGTTTCCTGCAATTAAGAATCTTTTCATGTTGAGAATCTCCAATTTTCGTATTATATGTTTTTTAACAAGATTAGACAAGAAAAGTTAAACACTATTGATTTTCACGATTGATAGTTTTAAAGCAAATCTAGTATTACTTGTCTGTTCTCTTTTATGTATTTTGTGTTACATTGCAGGATTTTTTACCGACAAAACAAGTTTTCCATCTAATCAATAAGCCTACCTTTTAAAAAAAATCCCTTTTGAAATGGCACGCTATATGCTTAATATCAATGTCAGTTTATTTTTCAAGGAGAACTTATGTTAAAAAATATGAGATTGAACTTTATTATTGTCATCCTAATGCTATTTACTCTATCGGGTTGTACTTTTCACTTTGTAGATGACAGCTTTAACAATACTTATAATCCAGATGGAATTGATAGGGTTTCAGTAAAAAACACATCAGGTGATATCAATGTGACCAGTTCCTCTTCTGGGTTCATTGAAGTAAAGGCCTTGATTAAAGCACATACAAGAATTGGATTAACTAAAGTGGAAGTTGTTGTTTCAGAAAACAATGGGGAACTAAAATTTGAATCAGATTATTTAGATCCTTTTACCCATGCTGTTGTTAAATATGATATTGCTTTGCCAGATAATATTCAATTGGATGCAGAAAATACCAGTGGGAATGTGGATGTTAATGGTATTACTACAGTATCCAATATCAATGTTACCTCAGGAAATATTGAGGTAAAAGTTTGTGATTCCATCTCTGACCTGGAAACCACTAGCGGCAATATCTGGGCTGATATTTTAAATGATGATCCTGACACCACTATTAAAACAACATCTGGAAATATAACTGTTTATGTAGATAGTTACCGACCTTCTATTACAACCTCAACCACTTCAGGTTATATCAATAACCATGGAGTTTCAACCGGCAGTAATGGTACTATTAAGCTTTCTGCTACCTCTGGAAATATCCATATTTATCCTTATTAAATGGCAAGGTTAACCACCCTTGCATATGGCCGGTATAATACCGGCTTTTTTTACTTTCTTTTATTTTGACGAAATTGCGTGGGTGTTTCATGATTTAAATCAAAGAAAATTTTGTTAAAAGTCCTTAAGCTTTCAAATCCTGTTGCAAAAGCAATGTCAATAATTGGCCGATTAGTTTGCTCTAGCTGCCTGCAAGCTGCCTGAATCCTGATTTTATTTAAATAATCGGAAATTCTCTCTCCAGTATGCTGCTTAAAAACCCGTCCCAGATGATCAGGGCTATAACCAACAGCATAGGAAAGGCTATCTCGGGTAATCACTTCTGTATAATTTTCTTGGATGTAATTCTGAACAATTTGTATTTTTGTCTTAGTTTCTTCTGTTATACTTTTTTTTGTTCCTTTAAGTTTCTTAATTTCTTCCTGTAGTAACTCTTTAAGCTGTCTTAATTTATTAATAGATTGATTCATGCCAGTAAATTTAGTAGTCAACCCAATGGTGATAATTATGGTATAGGAAATACTTCGAATATTGAGATAATTAATAAATTGATAAGGGATGATATCTAGGCTGCTAAAAACATATTCAATTTGAGCCAAAAAATTGATCATAATTCCTAAAATGATAAAAACTGCTAATCGGCTGCCTTTCTGAAAGATTATCACGGCACTGATACCGGCAGGCAATAAATAAATATAATCAAAGAGATAGGTAAATAAAAACAACCTCATTTTATGGGATTGAGGTAAGAGCATCATCAAAATGAATAATATCAGAGAAAAATATATCATTATCCGGTTCAAAAGATCCAGCCTGGGAGTATGTTCCTGGGTTTCTAAAAAATTCCGACAAAATAGTAAATTAAAAATAAATACAAAAGGAAACAAAGTAAAAAATAAAAATACTCCAATTTTTGGTTCTGACCCCCAAAAAAACTGAAATCCAAAACCACTGATACTCCAATGAAATAATAAATTGCTTAAAGCAATAAAAGATAAATATAAATAAGTGATATTCCTGGCCATCAGGTAGATAACTACAGAATAGACAATAATAATAAAAAATAAACCTGTTAAAAACCCCTGAATAGAATGGTCCACTCCATTCTTTTGCCGGAAATAATCTTCTGACCAGAAGCGAATCGGTATCACTTCCAGATAATTACCATCAACACGAATATAAAATGTATTGTTTCCAGGCTGCAATTTTACCGGAACAACTAAATGCTTGTATTGAACCTCTCTCTCCTGTAATGGCTGAGTAAAATTCTTCCTTTTTACTTGCCATACATGATCTTTTAAAAAATAAAAGTCAAAAGTGCCGGTTAAATGTTTATCATATTCCAAATAACAAGGGATTGCTTTGTTACTCTCATTGATTAACTGAATTTTTAACCAATAGGCATGCCGGGTAAAATTCAGAGTGAAAACAGATTTTTTAGACTTTTGAAATAAAACATCAACCTCTTCTGTTAATATTTCCTCTATTCCCCAAAAAACAACTGCTTGATTGGATTGACTGGATAATCTGGCCCGATAACCATTATCTGTAAAATCTTTTTGAAAATCAATCTGGTTATCTGAATGAAGTAACCCCGATAACATTTTATCTACAAATATCTGCTCCACATTCCATTGATCACTGATTGTTTGAAATAAATCTTTCTCACTTAAATACTCAATATGCTGTCCAATATAGTAACCCCTTAACACTTTTTCATTAACCACAACAGGTTCAATGGCTGTTAAATCAAATAAAAAAAAGAATAAAACGAAGAGAAAGGAAATTTGTCTTTTCACAACCATAATAAAACCTGCCAGATATTTCTTCCATTATATTACAGATAAGCGCATTAGGAACAAAAATCCTCTTTTTCTTTTTTTAGGATAGTAAATTTCTGTCCAGACAGAGAACTGCCAGATAAATCCTGAGTTTTTGGGTATATTTCGAATGTAAGAGATTACGGAGGTCACGGAGAAACGGATAATCATAATGAAAACCAAACTTTATTGCATTAAGAATAACTTTTGCATACTAAAATCACACAATCTTCTCTATCCGTGTTTCTCCGTGTCTTTCCGTGATCTCTTCATTAAACAAAAGATTAAGGAGTTTTTATTATGTCCTCAAATAACTTTAAAACAAAATTTTTACCCTATCTCTGGTTAATTTTAGGGAGCTTTCTGATTATTTTTACCAGAACCCGGTCTTTTGTTTCCATAGCAATTTTCTTTGCTCCTCTTTTCCTGCTCAGATTTAGCCGTTCTCAACCAAAAGTAAAAGGGATACTCCTGACTTTTGTCGGCTATATCATTGCCATTCAGATTGCTCAATGGAATTTAAAAGAAATTGACAATCTTCTCCTTTTTCTCATTTTTAATGTTCGCGGCAATCTTGTCACCGCCCTGATCCTGGCCCTGCCTTACATAACCGATCGCCTTTTTTATCCCCGTTTTTCAGGCTTTATGAAAACTTTGATTTTTCCAACAACTGCAGTCGCTTTATATTATCTGGAAACTCTCATTGGTCCGATTGATTCCATAGGCATATTTTATGCTTTTACTCAGTATGGCAACTTACCTCTGGTTCAGCTCCTGTCTTTGTTGGGAATCTGGGGAATGGTCTTTTTTGTTTACTGGTTTGCAGCAATGGCAAACTGGATCTGGGAAAATCAGATGGAATGGCAAATCATAAAAAAAGGGATGATAATTTATGGGGTCATAACTGTTTTTGTTTTATTATACGGCGGGATCAAAACTTCTTCTCTTTTTTTTGACTATTCCGGCAAAACAGTGAGAGTTGCAGCTGTTCCTATGCCTCTCTCTGCTCAAGAAAGTGACAATACTATGCTGGAAATCCTTAATAATCGGATCTTCTCACCCTTTGAGAGTTCTATTCAAAAAATCGAAAAACAAGTTCAAAAAGCAGCTTTAGCCAATGCTCAATTTGCAGTCTTCCAAGAATACTCTATGCTGATTCCAGAAGAACAGGAAAATGATTTGCTTGAACAATTAAAGAGAATTGCCAGGGAAAACCATATCTACCTTTGCTTCAATTATGGCTCAATGCCAGAATTGGAAGATCGAGAACATATGGTATTTTTTGGTATTCGTGAGCTTAGTGACAATGAAGAAGGAAGAAACAAGTCCATATTAGTCAATCCATCAGGAGAGATAGAAATTATCTACCTTAAAACCAATCTTGCTAGTGGAGAAAACACCTGGATATTAGAAGGGGATGGAGAAATATCTGTAACTGATACCCCATATGGCCGGATTGGTATTGTTATCTGTCGGGATATGTCCTTACCCGCTTTCATGAGAAAAGCTGCTCAGCAAAAGGCAGATATTGTTTTTGCCCCTTCTTATGAAGCAGTTAAATCATTGTCAGTCACTTATTCCCAGATGCTCAGAGCTGTAGAATTCGGTTTTGCTTTTGTTCGCCCTTGTAACCAGGGTTTATCCATAGCAATTGATAAACATGGTCGTGTTTTAGCAGCTATGAATAGCTTTACGACGAAAAACCAGATCATGTATGCAGATGTGCCTGTTAAAGGTACTCGAACACTCTATTCTTATATTGGGGATCTCTTTGCCTGGCTATGTGGGGTATCACTGGCTGTATTGATAATCAGAGCAATAGCCTTTAGAAAGAAGGCTGTTATTTAAAGTATTAAAATTTTTACTACAATGGGTATGTTGCGTTTTACGAGATAAGAAATAAAGATCACAGAGCTGCAGTGAGATCACGGTTTATTTTAAAAGAGTTTTAATCTAAGCGGCAAGATAGCTTCTTTAGTTACCTTTATTATTTTTAGATAACAGTGTTTTTTGTGTCTCTCAGTGATTCTCTGTGATCCTTTTATTATCTTCCCATCATTGTTATATAATTTTTTTATCATCAATTGCAATTAATAAGACATAATAGAAGCATCAGTAATAATAAATGGGCTATGGTTCATTAACCGGGAGTGAACAAAGAGCAGATAATCCACCTCTCTGTTGAGAGAATAAGTGATGTTCCGTTCCTTTTGTTTCCGGTTAACATCAATGATGGTTTTTACCTGATAACGATTGATCATTTCCAGATACTTTTCATTATCAATCCCCAGATCATGATTATTTTGTGGAACTCTTAAACAGGGAATTCCTTTTTCAGAACGGCCAAATTTATTAAACAGCACATTCTCATAATCCAATCTGGCCATTTTAAAATAACCTCGCGGGGTATAAATTAAAAAAGCCAGTAGATAAAACCAATAACTTTTACGAGTTACTTTGATTTCAGGATATTTTACAACTTTTTCATTTTTATAATAATAAAGGAGATAGTTCAGCCCTTCTGATTGGAGTTGATCATAATCTATTACTAAAATAATGGTTTTTTTCTGAATATTATCTTTGAGTTTTTCAAAATAGAATGAATTAATAAATTTATCTGCAATTACCCCCTCTCTTTGCAACCCCAAAAAGTTAGTCTCCTTCTGATTGGACAATCGCCAGAAATAATAACCTTCTTGTTCCTCTATTAAGCCTTTACCGGCCGATAGATTGTCCACAATTACCGATTGCAACCGGGAAACTTCCTCTTTTTTTCCTTCCAGGTAACTACGGGAGATATTTAATTTTAAGAGCAGTCTCCTGGTTTTTTTAATCATTTGATAAATCATCCAGCAAAATAAAAATAAAATCGATCCCAAAAAACCAAATACCAGATTACCAGGATGAAGGATCAAATCAAAAAAACCATCCTTTTGCTGAAAAATGACTGGATCATTAATAGCAATACTTCCCATTATGGGACTATAATCAGGCTCTTCACCGGCTTGATCCATCCCCTGAAACAATAACTTAAATTGAAACTGAAACAAAAAACCTCGATATTGATGATCTGAAAGACGTACATTTTCCAGTCCTGATATCCGGGAAAGGGGAATGGTAGGTTGATAAGTCGTATCCAGCTGAAATTCATTAAAGGGAAAAATGATATGAGTGATATCATCGGAATTCACAGGTACTTCTTTTACTGAAGTAAATTGATAGTAAACCATTCTTTGAGAAAACCAGTTCACTGGATTACTCACCATTAGTGCCAGTTCCACTTCTGCCTTTAAATCTTCCCGTTCTAAATTGATATTCATAGGAATTTGTATGGAATCATAGTGTTGAAGATTAAAAAAGCCTTCTGGTTTATTATAAAGAGAGATATTGGTAGCAATTAAAACGACCCAGGGATCATAATTCAGTAAGGAACGGTAATAATGAATATGATCAGCAGGATAAGAAAAATCAAAGCTCAACGTTTGTTTTTGTCTGGATGTATTTGCATTCAATTTAAACTGATATTTCTTTTTCAGCTTGGTGTTAAAACTGTAACTTTGCTGGTCAAAGTTCTTCATAAAAAAAGAATCAAAAACCAAATTACTGCCCGACTGCTGCGGGGTAAAAATAAGATCTCGATCATTGGCAACTAAAGTTAATTCATAATCTTTCATTTTTATCACTTTGTCATAACCAGGTCTGGTAATAATGATCCGCAAAAAGACTCCCAGTATAAAAAAGAAAATAATACAAAACAGGATGAATAGAAGTTTTTTCATAAATTCCATTATAAATATTCTGCTTATTCCTGCAATCAATATTTTTAAAATATCAAAAAAGCGGTGATTTTTATCATCCTATTATCATTTTTTTACTTTCAAAAAAATGAGGTTAAAATTTGATTTTAACCTTACTAATTTCATTAGACAATTTTACGACTCTCAGTGTACCCTATTCTGTATATTCCATATTTGTTCATAACAAAAATAAATTCTAGTAAAATCTTAATAAGTGTAAATAATAAAAAACAAATAAACCTGAATGATAAAATCTCCTAGTTAGAATGAACAGTTTTCTATCAAGAAAAAATGATCCGGAGGCAAAGATGAATAAATACTCTTTTTTTCCATAGCATCTATTATGAAAGGAGATTGAAGTTTCAGGTTTCTCACTGATTCGTTATTACGAATAGGTGAAAAAAAAAGGAGAATACGATAATGAACAAAAACGTAAAACAATTAACAATATTATTTTTATTAATCTGCCTGTTTTTTATCTCACCCCTTAGTGCTGATGATCTTCTGGATCAAAATGATTTTAATGATGGAGTGATTCTCCCCTGGCATATATCAGAAAGTGCAGAAACGAATTCAGATTTTGATTTGATAAATGGGGAATACGTGATTCATATCTTTGATGGGGGAGCCAATAAATGGGATGTTCAAATCAGGCACCGAGGCTTGACTATTGAGCAAGGTCATACTTATACCGTTAAATTTAAGATTCGATCTTCAACAGACACACAGGTTTATGCAAAAATTGGTACCCAGGGACCCCCCTATAATGAGTACTGGAACAATAACTGGTCAAATATATCTTTACCAGCGAATCAGGATGTTCTCATAGAAGATAGTTTTACCATGACCAGTGAGACTGATAATCTATGTGAATTTGCTTTTCATCTGGGAGGTTCTTTAACTGGCAATACCCCTCTGGATATCTATTTTGATGATATCTATCTGGAAGATCCGGATTATGTAAAACCAGATCCGCCTGAGCCGCTAGCTAAACCAGATGTCCGGGTCAATCAACTTGGCTATTTTCCTCAAGGAAAAAAAAGGGCCACCATTCTCAATACCTCTACCTCTCCCCTTAACTGGCATTTAAAAGACAGTTCTGGTACTGAAGTGGCCAGTGGAGTAACAACTGTTTTTGGTCATGATATTGCATCTGGTGATTTTGTTCATATTGCTGACTTTTCTGATTATACAAATCCAGGAACAGATTTTACCCTCTGTATAACTGTAGATAGTGAAGAAAAGGCCAGTCATAAATTTGACATAAGAGGTGATTTATACCGAGTCTTAAAATATGATGCTTTGCAATATTTTTACCATAATAGAAGTGGCATTGCCATTGAAATGCCCTATGCCGGACAAGAAGACCTCACCCGACCAGCTGGCCATCCATCAGATATTATGAATACCTGGCCTGATACAGGACAGGAAAATTATTCTCTGGATGTTACCGGGGGCTGGTATGATGCTGGAGATCACGGCAAGTATGTTGTCAATGGCGGGATTTCAGTTTGGACCATGATGAACCAATACGAAAGAACACTCCATATCGCGGGTGCAGATGGTACGAGTTTTGCAGATGGCACAATGAATATCCCGGAGCAAAACAATGGCTATCCGGATATTCTTGATGAAGCTCGATGGCAAATGGAAATGTTATTAAAAATGCAAGTACCAGATGATAAACAACAGGCTGGAATGGTACATCATAAAGGCCATGATGAAAACTGGACTCCCCTAGCAACACGGCCTGACCAGGATACAGAAACCCGTTATTTACGACCGGTCAGTACTGCCGCAACCTTAAATCTGGCAGCTACAGCAGCTCAAAGTGCTAGAATCTGGCAAAATTTAGATCCGACATTTGCTCAAACCTGTTTAGAGGCGGCTGTAAAGGCCTGGAATGCAGCGAAACTCTATCCTGATATTTATGCCCCACTTCACAAAATTGGAGGCGGCCCTTATAATGACAATTATGTAGAAGATGAATTTTACTGGGCAGCTTGTGAACTTTTTGTAACAACCGGAGATGAGGAATATCAAACTTATATTGAAAATTCTCAACACTATCTCATAATGCCAACTGTCTTAGCCAATGGAGAAGATGAAGGATTAACCGGGGTTTTTACCTGGGGGTCCACCAATGGCTTAGGAACAGTAACTCTGGCCCTGGTACCCAATCAACTCTCATCATCTGAAATTATCACAGCCAGACAGAATATCCAATCAGCAGCAGATTATTTTCTTAATGTAATCGAACAAGAAGGCTATCTTCTACCCATGGCTGTCAGTCAAGATGGTGGCTATCCCTGGGGATCTAACTCATTTATTTTAAATGAAATGATTGTAATGGGATTAGCTTATGATTTTACTGGCAATTTGGATTATTATTATGGAGTTTCCGAAAGCATGGACTATTTGATGGGGCGTAATGCAATGGATCAAAATTATGTAACTGGCTATGGAGAACGGCCTTTAGTCAATCCGCATCACCGCTTCTGGGCAAATCAGGCTGATCCTACTTTTCCTTTAGCCCCTGCTGGTGCTGTCTCCGGAGGGCCAAACTCTGGTTTAGAAGATCCCTGGGCAAGAGGTGCAGGTTTAGAAGGAAGCCCGCCTCAAAAATGTTTTGTTGATCACATAGAATCCTGGTCCACCAATGAAATTACCATTAACTGGAATGCCCCCTTAGCCTGGGTAACTGCATTTCTTGATGAAACTAAAGGACCGGTTCCTCTATCCATTACCATTACCTCTCCTCAAAACGGCAGCAATTTAGCAGAAGGTGATTTATTAATTGAAACCTTAACCTCTGGAGAAAATATTCAACAGGTTGATTTCTACCTTAATAATACCTTGATTGGCTCTGCTACTGGTGAACCCTATCAATTTCTTGTTACAGGACTAACAGAAGGAACTTACGCCATAAAAGCAACTATAACCGATGGTATCGAAACAGTAGAATCTCTGAATGTGGAATTTACTGTAGTTAAAGACTTGATTCCACCTGTTGTTTCTATTTCTTCGCCGACCAACAATGCTGAGTTTGCTGAGGGTACTCCCATCACTATTACAGCAATAGCTAGTGATGAGGATGGCCAAATCAGCAAAGTTGAGTTTTTTAACGGCACAACTCTCATTGGTACAGATACAATCAGCCCCTATGAAGCTGTACTGGAAAATGCATCAATTGGGAACCATACCCTGTCTGCTAAAGCCACAGATAATGATGGCCTTGCAACCCTTTCTCCTGAAGTGTCAATCACTGTTAAGGATACTCAAGTTACCAGTGACCTGGTTATCCAGTATGCATGTGACAGCACAGATTCGGCTACCCAGCATATTAAAGGAAAAATCAATATTGTAAACAATGGAACCACTAATATCCATTTGAATGATCTTGCTGTCCGTTACTACTTT